>JBEINE010000180.1:0-5577 GCA_040378245.1 Hyphomonadaceae bacterium
ATGTCAAATTGAGCGATCTTGATGATGGTGGCACGGCGATGGAATGGGGTGCCAAGCACTGGAGCGAAGAGGCTGCCGAACAACATAAAGCCATGGGCTTTGAAACGGGATGGAATGCCGCCGCGTATCAATTGGATGCTTTATCGCAGACATTATGAATTGCAGGTCTCTTAGGCCCCCATGACCCAAGTTCATCCAACAGCTGCCAAACCACCCTCGCTACGGTCATCCTCAATATAGGCCAGAGCCAGCTCGGTGAGTTCAAATTGCGGCTCTGACCAGAGGTTTTCTACGCCCGTCGGGATCGCTGCATCAAAAATATGTTGAATCTCGCTTTGATCGTCATTCCACAGAATGGAGACATCGGCCAAGCGTGCCGCTTCGCGACCCAAAAGTTTGGTAATTACCGGATCATTCATGCGATCAGCACTGACGCGCAAAATGCTCAAGCCCCCGCCGATGTCCTCGCTCATATCGGCATAGGAGAGGATAGCATTGAGCAAAGCGCCCGATGGCGGGGCGACGTGCGTTGATGTGACGGGAGCCGCAATTCTGGCAGTGCGACGGCGGGGCTTTGGGTAGGCGATGATGCTCATGTAAGCGTCCTTTCAATCTGTAGTCCCTTATGAACCAAGCATACGTCAAAATCGGGCGTAAAAAATCAGGTGCGCTTATGTGCGTGGTCGTTTCGACTTCCAGCGAAAATAGCGTAAAGGATCGGCCGATTGTGAAAGGCAGTTTTCGTGAAGCACGCAGAAACGGCGCTGGTTTTATTCTCAGGTGGTCAGGATTCCACAGCCTGTTTGGCGTGGGCGTTGGAAAACTATGCCCGCGTTGAGACTTTGGGTTTCGATTATGGCCAACGCCATCGCATAGAGCTGGCAAGCCGCTTGATTGTGCTGGACCGTGTGCGTACGAGGTTTCCGAAATGGTCAGCAAGGCTCGGCGCGGATCATGTGCTGGATTTGGGCATATTGGGGCAGGTTTCTGAAACGGCTCTGACGCGCGATACAGAAATCGCCATGAACGCCAACGGGCTACCCAATACTTTTGTCCCCGGACGCAATTTGATCTTTTTGACTTTCGCCGCCGCGCTCGCCTATAGGCGGGGTATCGCAATTCTGGTCGGTGGCATGTGCGAGACTGATTTCTCAGGCTATCCCGATTGTCGGCGCGATACATTGGACGCTCTTGCGACGGCCTTATCGCTAGGCATGGCTGCGCCCTGCCGGATTGAAACGCCGCTTATGCATCTGGATAAAGCCCAGACATGGGCTTTAGCGGACAGTCTTGGTGGTTCAGATTTGGTTACGATAACCATTGAAGATACCCACACCTGCTATCAAGGCGACAGGACCCATCGTCACGCTTGGGGATATGGCTGTGGTATTTGTCCAGCCTGCGAATTGCGCGCCAAAGGCTATGAGGCTTGGCAGGCCAGCCAATGACCTATAGCGTCAAGGAAATGTTTTATACTTTGCAGGGCGAGGGGACCCATGCCGGTCGGGCGGCGGTTTTTCTGCGGTTTTCCGGCTGCAATTTGTGGAGCGGCCGCGAGTCCGATAGAGTCGGCGCCATCTGTCAATTCTGCGACACTGACTTTGTCGGCACCAATGGCGAAGGTGGGGGCAAGTTTGATGACGCCCTTTCATTGGCAAAGGCTGTTGCTGATTTATGGCCAGATCATGTGGCGGGCACACCTTATGTTGTGTGCACGGGCGGGGAGCCTTTGCTTCAGCTGGACACGGCTTTGATCGCTGCTTTGCATGAACAGGGCTTTGAGATTGCCATTGAGACGAATGGCACAATCGCAGCACCTGCGGGCATTGACTGGATTTGCGTCAGTCCAAAGGCCGGCGCGCCTTGCGTGCAAACCTCAGGACATGAACTCAAGCTGGTTTACCCCCAAGCACTCGCGCCGCCGGACATGTTTGCATCATGGAATTTTAAGGGGTTCTTCCTACAGCCAATGGATGGACCCAGGCGCGACGAAAATAGCGCCGCTGCGGTCGCTTATTGTCTCGCGCACCCACAATGGCGATTGAGCCTGCAAACCCACAAAATGCTTGGAATCCCGTGACCCGCTGCCTCCTCACAAAAAGCGTCAATTTTGAAGCCGCCCATCACCTCCATCAAGGCGATGCCAGCCACCCCTATCGCCGCCTTCACGGACATTCATTCCGCTTGGACGTGAGTGTCGAGGGTGAACCCAATGGGCAAGACCATTGGGTCAATGATTTTGCCGAATTGGCCCAAGCGATTGGCGAAGTTCACGCCATTTTAGATCATTCATTTCTCAATGAGATTGAAGGCCTAGAGACACCCACGCTTGAGAATATCTGCACATGGGTTGCAAAAAAGCTCCTGCCGCGCCTACCCACCTTGAAGCGCGTCAGCGTTGCCCGCCCCTCATTAGGGGAAATGTGTACGATAGAGGTGGGGTGAGTTAGCCTGGGACGACAGATGCAAGGCGTCTGGAGAACCCATAAATCGCCCGATCCGCATCTGACCATGTCCAAGATGTGTTGGCCCAATAAATGTCGCCATACCAGTCGTAAGTGACTTGCCCAAGCAGATTTCCAGCCGCGTCATAGGCTTTGCCGGAGATATCAGCACCGCCAATGCCAAAGCTCTGGAATGAAAGGCCAGGCCTGTCCCCCAATTGCTTGAAAGTCGGACGGTTAGCGACCACGTCATTGATGACGACATCGATTCGGGCGGCTTGGTCCCCGACTTCGCGGGTCAAATTGCGCTTAATCGTATCGACGATGACTGATCGTTCACGCTCGCCATATGTCTTGGAAAAGGCTTTTTCAGCTTTTTCACCATAGGCCACATTGATTTGAAGACCCTCGGCAAAAACCGATGATGCGATTAGGCTGGTTGCCACTGCCAAGCCAGAAAACAGAGATTTGATCATGACATGCTCCTCCATAGACGACTATTATGTGCCTGAATAAGCGCAGGATCAACGCGCGCATTTGTTAACTTGCGGTAATCCTATCTGTTCGGACTTTGGAAGACGATCGTCGCCTCACCAAAGACGATGCCAAACTTCTTGACCTTAGCCCGGTTGATCAACACGCCATCGGGTTGCAGCCACATGCGATCATCAAAGGTTACCAACACCGTACGATCACCGACTTTCAGGTCTACATCATAAATCCACGACAATTGATTGCCTTGTACAAGGCCGCGCGCGACGCCGCGCACATCGGCGGCGGTGCCTTCATACATATTGCTACCGGTTTTGCGGATTTTCCAGATGCGCTGTTCCTTTGCGCCATCGGCATAGTCAAAGCGCTCATCCAAAGTCAGGACATTGCCGTCCCAAGTGCTCGTAATATCCACTTTAAATTGGCGCGCGAGTGTACCATTGCGCTCTTGGAAAACACCCCAAGCGGTGGTTTGGCCTTTGAAGTAATCTTCTAAGACAAGTTGCTGGGCAGCTTGGGCTTTGGGTGGGGAGACGCCGGTGGTGGCGCAGCCTGCCAAGGCACCGCTGGCTAAAGCGGCAATCAGAAGAGTTCGCAGTGATGTTTTGGACATGATAAAGCACCTTTCACATGCTTCTACGCACGGTCTAGGCTTTCGGTTTCGTTTGGATGGTCATTTGCTGGCGCAAGTGCAATGTCCTCGGATGTCGGCGCCGTTGGATCGTCCACGATCTCCGTCTCTTGAGCGATTTTGACCAGCATTAGAGCGTCTTGGCTCAGGCGATCACTGAAATTGGTCAGGCGCTGCTGAGCCCTCAAAAGCGCTGTTTCGACTTCATAGGTCTCGCCATCCTGGTCAAAGCCGTTTTCAAGGACTGGGATATCCAGGCCTGTGCGACCCCTGCGGATATCGATGGGCGATAACATATAGCTAAAGCCAGCGCTCCCAATCTCCAAGCTCAGTCGATTTTGATGGTTTGATATGTTCAGTAGCGCGGCGGGACCTGTGGAAGGGGTGACGGCACCCAAAAGATTGATTGGGCCATCTTGAGCCATCTTGGCCACGCGCTCCAAGCTATCGAGCAATTCTTCAAAGCGAGCGGTCAATAGGCCGCGCATGACTTGGTCTGTAGCCGCTTGCCCAGCTGTCAGCGTCGCGGCGGCTTCGCTGAGGCGTTCCAGCACGATATCAACGCAGGCGGCCGTGCGTTCAAGCGTCCTAATGACGGCCCGCACTTCATCGTTTTTGCGCCGCTCCATCGATGGGTCGCGCCACGCTGCATGGTCTAAAGCCCGCTGCATCGCCTCTACAGCGATCACCGGCGTTTGGGGACCATTGGTCTGCGATGTCAGCCGCCACCTGTCCTGTGATGGCGCAGCGACGCGTCGCGCACGCGGGCCACTCGGTCGTCTGACTGGTTTTTTGAACAGCATACTGGTCGCCTTGCAGAAACAAGGCCACCAGTCTTACACAGTTTGAGTCAAAACCAAGTTAAGGCGCGTCGACTAAAACCAGCTCGCTATCTTTGATCGCTCTGATCGTGAGCGTGGCTTCGTCCTTGATGGCGGCTGCGTCGCGTTTATCGAGTTCAACCCCGTTAACAGACGCGAGCCCATCAGAGGCAACCAGATAAGCATGACGTCCCGGTGCGAGCTCATAACTAATCGTCTCACCCGCCTTCACGCGCGCCCCAAGAACACGGGCTTTCTGACGAATCGGCAGCGCGCCCGCATCTTCAGGGAAGCCCGAGGCCAAAACGACAAATCGTCCAGACCGGTCATTTTTCGGAAACTTTGCCGCATCCCAAGAAGGCGCTTCCCCAGTGGTCTCGGGTAAGATCCATATCTGAAACAATTTGGTTGGTATGGCTTCCAAATTCATCTCAGCATGCTGAATACCCGTGCCCGCACTCATCACCTGGACATCGCCTGCCTCGGTACGGCCGCTATTCCCCAAGCTGTCCTTGTGGGTAATAGCACCTTCGCGCACATAGGTTATGATTTCCATATCGCGATGCCCATGGGGCGCAAACCCCTGACCGGGCGCGATTTCGTCGTCATTCCAGACCCGTATGGCTCCCCATTGATCGCGCGCAGGGTCGCGATACGAGCTGAACGAGAAATGATGGCGTGCATTGAGCCAATCATTTTGAAACCGGCCTAAGCTGCCAAATGAACGTTTGTCGATCATGTTGTTACCCTTTCAGTTTAGCGGCAATTTGAGTTAGGTGTACCTCATATAGACGCCCAAACTCCAGATCGCCACTGGGCGGTGTGATATCGGGGCCAGCATTGTCCGATTGACTGGCGACACCAACGTAATAGCCTAGTCGGTTGACGTTTTGGGGAGCTGTATCGGAATTGGTGTGATCGCCGCGCGGCCGAAGCCGGCTAAAGCGTTTGGCGGTATTCACTGAATTTCTGGTCAATCGCTTTGGTGGCGCATCACCACCTTGGCGATGGGAGTCTTGCACTTGATGTCGTCGAAGATTGTCTGATATCCCCGACCCACGAGAGAGCACGCAACTGGCGACACTAGGGTCTGTCCCGTCTTTTTTGAATCAAAAAAGCGGGATAAACAGACCCTAAATCAAATACCTAGACGCGCAACCTGGTTCTAAAAGAACCAGACGCGCGATAG
>JBEINE010000103.1:0-11275 GCA_040378245.1 Hyphomonadaceae bacterium
CGCGAAGCCGTACGCGGTAAATTCCCCAAAGGTTGCGGTGATCTCGTTTGTTGCCGCGGCGGGGGAGGTGGCGGCGGCGGCGGTGACGGCGGCGGAGGTGACGGCGTCTGGGGACGGGTTCTTTGAGCAGAGCCACCGCCAGCTCGTATCCACTGACCGCCCGTTGACGTACCTTCCGGAGCACGGGGTTGGTTCGGGTCGAATTTGACCTCGGTGTTACTTTTGCGTTCGTTAAGCGCGATCTTAACCTAGGTGATCGCAGAGCGAACGTCCTGCAAATCGTCGCGCATTTGTTTTAGTCTGTCGAAAGTCATGTCCGCTAGCCTCTCAAGCCCGCTTTGGCGTTTGAGTGGCTAAGTTAAGCGTGACCCTAATCGGCGGGGATTAATCCAAATCTATTCGCTGTGCGCGCGGTCCTTAGCATTACCCGAAAAAGTGAAGGGTCTGGGACCGCTTTTGGTGACGGCTGTGCCTTCCCAAACAGGCGCGCATCGTGCCGCAAAGGGCCGCTCGTTCAAGCGTGTCAAGGGCAGAAGCGAAGCGTCCCTTGATAGGTTTGAACGAGCATAACACAATTAAAACAAGGTTTTGGGTGAACAGAATGATCACCAAAACCGATCCAAAGTTTCTTGGCAATGGTGGGAATTGACGCAAAAAGTGCAATGGTGCATTCGACAGAGTACGCAATTGCTAAAAAATGTGCGTAACGCACGAAGCGCTTTACATCAGAATCAGGGGCAAATTTGCTATGCGAGCGAACAATCAAACCTTGAGCAAGCGGCAGTTGATTGCAGGAAGTGGCATAAGTTTAGTGCTAGGGTCCTTGGGCTGCATGTCTCCCAAAATCGTGGGTGATAATCGACGAGTCGAACAACTCTCAGAAGAATTGCAGGCCAGACTCTTCAAGCAAGCTGTTCCTTTCGCCGCCCATTTTCGTCGCGGTGCCTTTGCATTAACGTTCGTAGCGACCGAGCATACAACAGACCCCGACAGCCCCACGTTCAGAAAAATCGCCCAGAGTTTTACCCGTGCTCGTCCATTGAAACTGATCATTGAGGGCGTAGACACGGCATGGGGCGATAATCCCGAAGCCATTACTTCGATGATTCCGGGACGCTTACTTCCAGATGCAAGTTCTTTTGCGCGTGCTGAGGGTGTGTATTCGGCCAGCCTGGCTGTAGAAGCGAGCATAGCATTCGTTGGCGGTGAACCAACTGCGGCAGAACTAAATAAGGCGCTCTTGAAAGAGGGGTTTCAACGTCGAGATATATTTTTTACAAATATGCTCAAGTATTTAAATCAGAATCGGATCGCAGGCGAGTTTACCACGCCTTTGGACCCAGCATTTGACCGCGCTTATTCATATTGGTCGCAGCAAGAGGCGCGAGACATAGCCTCAAACGCCTATACCCTGAATGAGTTTAAAGCGTGGTACACTCAATCATTTGGAAAGTTGCTGACGGAAGACCCTGACTGGATCGTTAGGTTTTATCCTTCTGCAGACACACTCTCGGGAAGAATAACTTCTGCACAAATGCTCTTGCGAGACAGACACCTTCATGACGTCGCGATAGCGTCAGTTCAGACCGCACAGCGAGTTATGATGGTATACGGGGCCAGCCATTTAGCGACGCTATGGACTGCGTTCTCCACTGCGTTAGGACCGCCACGTATTTGGTGACACTATGAGTAAAAGGCCTTTTGCGTAAGGTGCTGTCCAAACGGACAACACCCTAGCCTCCCTACAAACTGCGCTTGATAATCTGCACGTCAAAGCACTCAATCTGATCGCCTTCGCGCAGATCCTGATAGTTCTCAAACGCCATGCCGCATTCTTGGCCTGCAATCACTTCGCCGACTTCGTCTTTAAAGCGCTTCAAGGTTGAGAGCTTGCCTTCATGGATGACCACATCATCACGCACCAGACGCACGCCACAGCCGCGCTTGATATTACCCTCAGTGACTTTACAGCCAGCAATTTTGCCGACTTTGGTAATGTTGAACACTTGCAGGATTTGCGCATAGCCCAAGAAGTTTTCGCGCCGCTCTGGCTCCAACATGCCCGACAATATGTCTTTGATATCGTCCAGCAGATTGTAAATGATGGAATAATAGCGGATTTCTACGCCTTCATGTTCGGCCAGATCGCGAACTTGCTTGGGCGCCCGGGTGTTGAATGCAAGGATGGGTGCGCCTGAAGACTTCGCCAGCAACACATCGCTTTCGGTGATACCGCCAACGCCTTGATGGATGACTTTGGCACGCACTTCGTCGGTGGCAAACTTCTCCAAGCTGGCTGAAATCGCTTCCGCTGAACCCCCGACATCGGCTTTGACAATGACAGGGAATTCCTTGACTTCTTGGTCTTTGATCCGCGCCAGCATCGCCTCAAGGCCAGAGCGCGCCGTTTGGCGCACCACGACTTTTTCACGCTTCATGCGGATACGGTAATCAGTGACTTCCCGCGCGCGGGCTTCGCTTTCAACGACAACGACGACATCGCCAGGCTCTGGTGTGCCATCAAGGCCCAGAATCTCAACGGGTAATGATGGGCCGGCACTTTGCAACATCTGCCCGCGCTCGTCAGTGATGGCGCGTACCCGGCCCCATTGGGAACCTGCGACAACGAGATCGCCACGCTTCAACGTGCCGCGTTGCACCAGAACGGTCGCCACAGAGCCCCGCCCTTTATCAAGTTTGGCTTCGATCACAGTGCCTTCGGCCGCGCGCTCTGCATTGGCCTTCAAATCCAGCACTTCGGCCTGTAGCAGAACGGTTTCAAGCAAAGTGTCGAGGTTTGTGCGCTCCTTGGCCGAAATCGGGACCCACATGGTGTCACCCCCGACGGCTTCGGTAATGACCTCATATTGCAGCAGCTCATTGAGCACTTTTTGAGGATCGGCCTCGTGCTTGTCGATTTTGTTCACAGCGACAATGATCGGTACCCCTGACGCTTTGGCATGGCTGATGGCTTCAACTGTTTGGGGCATAACGCCATCGTCGGCGGCCACAACCAAGATCACAATATCAGTCACGCTGGCACCGCGCGCACGCATGCTTGAGAAGGCGGCGTGGCCAGGTGTGTCAAGGAAAGTGACTTTTTCCCCAGTTGGCAGGCCAACTTGATAAGCGCCAATATGTTGGGTGATGCCGCCCGCTTCGCCTTTGACGACGTCCGTGGCTCGGATTGCGTCCAGCAAACTCGTCTTGCCATGATCAACATGGCCCATGATCGTCACCACGGCGGGGCGTGGCACCATGTTATCGTCGGTATCAGCAACCCCGTCCAAGCCGATTTCAACATCAGACTCAGCCACGCGCTTAATCACATGGCCAAAGTCGGTGACAATCAGCTCAGCGGTATCGGCATCGACATTGTCGCTGCCCTTCATCATCTGACCTTGCTTCATCAGATATTTGATCACATCGGCCAGCCGCTCTGCCATACGATTGGCCAGTTCAGCCAAAGTGATGACTTCAGGGACAACCACTTCGCGGACTTGTTTGCCTTGGTCCTGGCCGCCCATCATCTTCAAGCGACGGTCACGCTCTTTTTCTCGAGCCCGACGAACTGACGCCAAAGAGCGTTGGCGATCACCATCATCACCCAAAGCCGAGGTAATCGTCAGCCTGCCCGAGCGGCGTTGCTGTGCGCCCTTGGCGCGAGACACAGGCGGCGCGCGCACAATGGCCACTTTTTGCTTTTTGACCCGACCCCCCAGCTCTGAGAGCAGATCTGCGCTCTCGCCTTCTTCGGCTGCAGGTTCGGCTTCACCGTCTTCAGCGGTTTCGACAACATGTGGGGCTTCGACTTCAGTTTCAGGTCTGGCAGCAGGGGCTTCGCGATTGTTTTGGGCTTCCGCCGCAGCCGCCGCGGCCGTTTGCAGTTTAGCGGCACGGGCTTCCGCCGTCATGCGCTCTTCTTCTTCGCGCTGCTTACGTTCAGCTTCCGCTTCAGCCGCTTTGCGCTCTTCTTCGAGACGACGGCGATCGAGATCGTCGCGGCGCTGACGCGCTTCGGCTTCGGCGCGCTGTTGTTCGCGGCGCACATTTTCAAGCTCGCGTGAGCGCTCTAAGGCCGCGGTGCGCGCCTTCATTTCCCCTTCTGACAGCCCAAGGGTCTTGGTTGAACGCACGGGGCCTGGCGCCGTCGGCGCACCGCTGGTTGGTGACCCAGTACCGGCTTGAGGCGTCGCGCGCGACTCTTGGGGGGGAGCAAGCTGGCGCGCGCTTGGCGAAAACGAGGGCTTTGGCGCGCCGCTAGGGCTTGGCGCAGCTGGGGCCTCACCCGCACCGATGATACGTTTCTTTTTGACTTCAACCACAACTTGGTTGGTGCGGCCATGGGAGAAACTTTGGCGCACTGTGCCGGCTCCCACATTGCGCGAGAGTGTCAAAGGCTTGCGCCCCGTTGGGACTTCGTTTTCGTTACCGTCGCTCATGCTCATCCTTACGCCTTATGTGGCGCGTCATAAAATTTAGCCGGTTCGCGGTCACTTATGAATAAGTGGCCTAAAGCACGAAGAGTTTGGCAGTCACAGCGAGTGACCGACCGTTTCGTGCCGTCAAGATCCGGCGTGACCCCAGTCGTCTCGGTCGCGTTGATCGTCTTCCTGCTCATCATCTGACCAGTCGGCGTTCACGTTCAAAGTTACGTCGTCAGACATATCTTTAGGCCAATCATCGGGCACGAGGGCAATAAAACCACCCAGTCGCCTAATGTCAGTCGTCCAGCTATCGGCTAGACGACATGGGGTTAGAAGTGCGTGTATCACAACATCACGTCCTAACGCCATGCCAATTTCTGCACCGGTAAAACAGCCCGCAGTTGGAACCCCGCCCCAAACCCGCGAGAGACCGTTAAGCTTGGATCGCCCGTCAGGGGATCCGTCGCTGGCTTCAATCCGCCAAGCCGGTCGTTGGCTGCGCAAAAACGACGCGACTTGGTCATTGCCGATAATGACGCCGCCGGCCTTCTTCGCCAAGGATATGATGTCGAGGCAGCGCTGGCGCAAGGCAGCTGCGACCATGTCGCTGAGACCTTGCTGCGCTTTTGTCTCGCGCTTGAGACCGCGCGAGAAGGCATTCTTCTTAACCGCCAGATCGACGGCGTCTCGGGTTGCTGTCACCCACACCCCGCGACCGGGCGCACGCGAGGCGGGATCGGGGAAAATGACCCCGTCCCTATCTGCGACAAAGCGCATGAGGCGCGCTTCGGGCAGGGTCTCATAAGTTGCCGCGCAGCGCCTAATCCGGCCTGCGCCTTCTAAGCGCTCACTCTTGTCCATCGGCGGGGGTTTCCGCCTCGTCGGTTAAAGCTGTTTCAGGGGTTGCAGCCACTGGTGGGGCTTCCACCCAGCCCATCTGCACGCGGGCGGCCATGATGATGGCATCAGCCGCCTCGGCGGAAACACCCATCCCCTCTAAAAGGCCCGGGAAGCGGGTCTTCTCGCCATTTTTGACTTCAAACCACCCGCGCAGATCGTCAGATACAAGGCCCGCGACATCTTCAATTGTAAGGACCTGACCTTCGCCCATCTTGATCGCCATTGGCAATGTCACGCCAGGCAGCTCAAGGACACCATCTTCAACGCCCAGCTCAGCACGTCTGGCATTCAGCTCAGTTTGGGCGCGTTCAAGATGATCGCGGGCGCGGGCTTGCAGCTCAGCGGAGACATCTTCGTCAAAACCTTCGATCTGCAACAGATCGCCCAAATCCACATAAGCGAGTTCTTCAATGGTCTCGAAGCCTTCTGAGACCAAAAGGCGCGCCATCATCTCATCAACATCAATCGCGCCCATAAACAATTCAGTGCGCGAATTGCTTTCTTTTTCGCGCCGCGACCGCTCTTCTTCCTCGGTCAAAATGTCGATGGACCAGCCGGTCAATTGACTTGCCAGGCGCACATTCTGACCACGACGACCAATAGCGAGGCTCAATTGCTCGTCAGGTACCACAACCTCAACCCGGTTCTCATCTTCATCCAGAACCACTTTTGTGACTTCGGCTGGTTGAAGCGCGTTCACAATAAAGGTCGCAGGATCGGCAGACCACGGAATGATATCGATCTTTTCCCCGCCCAATTCGCCAACAACCGCTTGAACCCGGCTACCGCGCATACCGACGCAGGCGCCGACCGGATCAATTGAGTTATCGTGGCTGAGGACGGCAATCTTGGCGCGGGAGGATGGATCACGCGCCACCGCTTTGATTTCAATGACGCCGTCGTAGACTTCGGGAACTTCAGCCTCAAACAATTTGGCCATAAAGCCCGGATGGGCGCGCGACAGGAAGATTTGCGGTCCCTTTTGCTCGCGCCGCACATCGTAAATATAACAGCGGACTCGGTCGCCCATATTCAAATTCTCACGCGGCAATGTCTGATCGCGGCGGATAACGCCTTCGCCACGGCCAAGATCGACGACCACATTACCATATTCGACACGCTTAACGATGCCATTGATGATATCGGCAATGCGGTCCTTATATTCATCAAACTGCTTGTCGCGCTCGGCTTCGCGCACGCGCTGTGTAATCACTTGCTTGCCGGTCAGAGACATGACCCGCCCGAAGTCAAATAGCGGTAGGCTATCCTCAAACACATGTCCGACCGCGACATTGGGGTCGATGCGCTTGGCTACTGACAGCGGGATTTGCTGACTGGGGTTCTCAACATCGTCTTGGGTCGCAACCACAGTCTGCTTGCGCTTGAGGGTAAGCTCACCCGTGCGTTGATCGATCTTCGCGTCGATTTGGTGATCCGCCCCGTAGCGCGCGCGGGCGGCCTTGCTAATCGCTTCTTCAATCGCTTCGACGACGACAGCCTCGTCAATATTCTTTTCATATGCGACCGAGCGCGCGATGGTAAGGAGTTCTAATCGATTGGCGGAAATAGCCATTTCATTCATCCTTTTAGGGTGACAGATAGATTTCGTCTTGGGTGTTTAGTGTTGGGTTGGTGTGTCGGGTTCGCTTTCAGTATCGATGACAAACTCGACTTGATCGTCGTCTAGGGCCTTCTCAAGCTCTTCTAATTCGGTCTCATCAGCACCGCGGCGACGTAGCGATTCGCGGATCAGATCGTCGGTCAAAACGAGCCTCGCATTAGCCAGCCAGTCAAACGGAATGAGCGCTGTCTCAGTCTCGCCCTCCAGATTGATGCAGACGTTTTGATCCTCAGTTCCGGCAAGCTCACCACTGAAACGCCGCTGACCTTCGATGGACCGATCCAGCTCAAGTTTGGCCTGCCACCCGGCCCAACGGTCAAAATCGGGCAAGCGGGTGAGGGGGCGGTCAATACCGGGGGATGAGACTTCAAGCGTATAGTCGGTGTCGATTGGGTCTTCTGCCTCCAACAAAGGGCTAAGCCCCCGCGACAATCGCTCGCAATCGCCTGATGACATCTTGCCATCAGGTCGTTCAGCCATGATTTGCAACGTCTTGCTGCGCGAGCCAATCAAGCGAATCCGCACAATTTCATAGCCCAGATCGCGCGACGCAGGTTCCAGCATCGCCAGCAATTTGTCTTCAAAAGGTGTCGTCGTTCGCAAGAGGAAGTCCATTTCAGCCATGAACACGTCAGAGGCGTCCTTATCGGCAAACAAAAAGCGGCCCCGGTAATCCGGCGCCGCCCTGACCCCGATAACGGCGTCACTAACGAGTTATAAGCCTTATATAGTCTCGATGTGATGGCTTGTCATCCATGATCAACAGATGGACCGAGCCTTTAGCATTAGTTGGCCCAGCGCCGCTCGCTGACTTCCCAGTCAATGACCTGCGCAAAGTCCCGACGCGTCAGAATTGACGGATTTGGATGGCCCGGACGCTCACCCAGTTTGCGCATCACATAGCGGGCCAGCTGTGAGTCCGTTCTGATTCCGGTCAAGCGCTTCAGATAGGCAATCTGGGCCGGGGTTGGCCGGTTTGAAGGAGCCATAGGCGCCCCTAGTGGCAAGCTCCCCACACTCAGTGGCTTCATTGGAGCAGCATAGACGGGTTCAAGGATCGGTAACAGTGATAATTGGCTCATATTGGGTGCCTCTATTTTGCAACCAGCATGAGAACAATAGAAGAACAAACCCCGCCTTGTCAAATGCATTTACACATTTTTTACACTTCTTACCGCCTGCAAAGCGCTTTATGCACGAGGGCTTGGAGGCGAAAACATGATTGAGCACAAAATATTGGCCAGCGATGGCATTGGCACTTATGTCGTTGATCACAGCCCGATTGGGGCCTTGAGCGGACCACCCATCATCTGTCTGCACGGCCTGACCCGTAATCATAAGGATTTTCGAGACATTATCGAGCCGCTACGAGCGCTGGGGCGGCGTGTTATGGCCCTTGATGTGCGTGGACGGGGCCTGTCGGACCGCGATCCAAACCCCGGCAATTACAATCCAATGATTTATGTCCAGGACTTGTTGGGGATTATGGCCCATCTGGATATAGCTCGCGCTTTGTTCATCGGGACTAGCATGGGGGGGCTGATGACGATGATATTGGCCTCCTTTGCCCCTGAAAAGGTCGCCGGTGCCGTGCTCAACGATATCGGGCCCGAGATCGATCCCGCGGGCCTCAAGCGCATTCAAGGCTATGTCGGCAAGACGCCACACATGAAGACGTGGGAAGATGCCGCCTTGATGCTCAGTGCGGCTGGTGATCCGACTTATCCCGGTCGCGATCAGGCATTTTGGATCGATTTCGCGCAGCGCAATTGTATAGAGACGCAGGAGGGCATTGTCTTTGATTATGATCCCGCCATCGCTCAAATAGCAGGCGCAACCAGCAACGCGCCATTACCCACAATGTGGGACCAATTTGCGGCCCTTAAGTCCGTACCCACCGCCGTGATTCGAGGGGCTCTCTCAGACTTGTTGTCGCAAGACTGTGTCGCGCGCATGATTGCGGCCAAGCCTGATCTGTTGGCTGCAAGCGTGCCAAATGTTGGTCATGCACCGATGCTGAACGAACCTGAAGCCTGGCAGGCAATCGCCACGGTCGTCGACATGACCCAATAAGAGTCCAGAAAGGCGCCAGCAAAACAACTCAGCTAACGAGACGCAACTTAAGGTAATTAAAAATGTGAAATAACCCTAAGCGAGTGCAAAAGGGACTGAAATATGGTTTGGTGTTAACAAGTTCGCAGACTTTTACTGTCAAGTTGAATTTTAGAGCAGGAATGGCTCAGGGGAGAAGGGGCCGATGGGCTTTAACAACATACTTATTTCGAAGAAATTGCCAATTGTCATTGGGTGTCTCGCCGCACTATCGGCCGCGATATCAGGGGGCGCGGCCTATTTTCAGTCCGCGAATACGCTCGAGCTCAAAAATGAGCTATTGTTGAGTTCATCGCTGGAGGTGAGAGCCAAATCAGTGACGGAGTTGCTTGAAGCCACTAATGCCCAGCTCAAGGAATTGGCCGCAAGCCCGCATGTTTCCGTTGCGCTCGATCAATTTTCGGCCGCTTATAATCAGTTGGGACAAGGCGCCGAAGGGCAATTACAAAGCCTTTATATTGATCAGAATCCCAATCCTTTGGGCCAGAAAGAAAAGCTGGATTATGCCAGCAGCGGCTCTACTTATGATAGCGTACACAGCCAACTGCATCCGTGGTTTCGCACAGTTTTGCGCTTGCAGGATTATTACGATATTTTCCTGTTTGATGCGACTGGTCGCAATGTCTACACTGTGTTCAAAGAGCGGGACTTCGCCACGCAATTGTCGACTGGCCAATGGAAAAATTCCAATCTAGGCGCTTTGGTGAGGGCTGTCCTCAACGGACCGGCCAATGCCGCGCCAAAGCTCGCCGATTTTGCGCCTTATGCGCCCTCCAATAACGTTCCGGCTGGTTTTGTCGGTGTGCCAATTAAGGGCGCTGACGGTCGAATTAAGGGTGTCCTTGCTGTTCAATTGTCCATCGGCAAGATTGATCAAGCCATGGCCGCCGCCGCATCCAATGGCCAAACTGGCGAAGATACCTTGGTGGGCATGGATGGATTGGCACGCAACAATTCACGCTTTGAGAAAGAACCGACCATCCTCAAGCGGAAAGTGGACAATCCCCAGCTCGCGCTGGCCCGTGAAGGAAAAACAGGCATCGAGCGTGGCAAAACCGCCAAAGGCGAACCGGCATTTGTGGCTTTCGCGCCCGTCGAGGTCATGGGGACAAAGTTTGCTATTCTGAGCGATATCACCCTTAAAGAAGTTCATGGGCCGTTGCGCAGTCTTGCTTTGTACGTCTTGCTATGCACGCTCCTGGTATCGGGTGCAGCAGTGATGTTGGGTACTTGGTTTGCTCGAACCCTCACCCGCCCGATTGATGGCCTGACGGCGTCCATGCATAATCTCGCCAATGGTGACACGCAAACGGCTATCCCGGGCGCTGACCGTGGCGATGAGCTGGGTACAATGGCTGTGGCGGTTGAAGTGTTCCGCGAAAACGCGATTGAGCGCGTTAAACTGGAGGCAGCGGCCAAAGAAGATACCCGTGTCCAAATGCAACGTGCTGAAACGATCACCAATGCCACCAAAGAGTATGAGCGTGTTGCCGGTGACATGTTGCGGGCGGTGGCGGCCGCGTCAGCTGAGTTGGAAGCCACATCCTTGGCGATGAGTGCAGCGGCAGATCGCACCAACCAAATGGCGACGTCGGTTGCAGCCGCGGCTGAAGAATCGACTGTCTGCGCGTCGGAAGCGGCGGGCTCTGCTGAAAGCCTGACAGGCTCGATCTCTACCATCCAAAGCAATGTGGTTGAGTCCGGCCATGTGGCAGAAGAAGCCGTGCGCCTCAGTGGGGATGCTCAAAAGGCGGTGGGCGAACTCGCTGTATCGGCCAAGCGCATTGGCGAAGTTGTTGAGATGATCAAGGGGATCGCCGATCAGACCAATCTTCTAGCGTTGAACGCAACGATTGAAGCGGCACGGGCAGGTGAAGCTGGAAAAGGCTTTGCGATTGTTGCCCAAGAGGTCAAAAATCTTGCAAGCCAAACTGGAAATGCGACCGAAGATATCGCCGCTCAGATTGCCTCAATTCGTGAAGCGGTCGAAGGGGCTGTTAGCGCCATGTCGCGTATCGAGGCGGTTATTCAGCGCATTAACGAGAACGCCGCAATGATCGGCACGTCGGTCAATATGCAAACCGAGGTCTCAAGCGCGATTGCGGCTGCAATTGGTCAGGTTGCGGTGTCGTCGCAATCCGTGGCGTCAGATGTCTCGATGGTGACTGAAACAGCCAGCGAAACTGGTGCTGCCGCCAGTCAGGTTCTGTCGGCC
>JBEINE010000181.1:0-5571 GCA_040378245.1 Hyphomonadaceae bacterium
GGGCGAGGCCTAGAATGTTGAATGTTACGCCGCTTTGTAAGTTTGGCTCCAGATTGTCGATTGTGCCTGACCTTATTGCGTCCAACACATTGCCAATTTTCTTGGCTTCGCTCCCCTCGTTAGGGGCATCTGACATGAAGGCTGGAAAGGCGGCTTCTGCTAACTCAACCAATTCTTGGACTGGAGCTTCTGCCCAGAAGACAACATTTGTGTCGCCAACCTGAATTTTATTGGGGTGACGCTCGCCTTCGCTGCCCCGCCGCAAAAAGTGATTGAGAGCGGTCGTATAGCCAAACATTGCCTGCTCACTTACGGGTGCGTTTTCGCCTTGATCGTGTCCGTATGACGAAAAGGAAACTTGGTTGAATGATACCAATGATGCGCCCGACGATTGGGCACCGGGCACGCCTTTTATCAAACCGTGCAGCCTTGCAACTGGCGCCGCTACCCCACTTACTAGCCCGGATTATTCATGACGCTTGTCACTTTGGCACGACGGGGGTGCTTGGCGGGTTTTTTCACAGGCATGGGCGCGGGTGGTCGCTGGCGCTGTGAGGTGCGCGGTTGGGGCTGTCTTGGGGTTGATGGACTGGGGCTTGCGGGGCGCTGGGCGGTGCGGTCGTCAGGGACCGGCGGGCTGCATGGATGCGGTAGGTCGCAGTGCGCGGTGACGGAACAGAGCGGTGATCAGCTCCTGGTCGGGACAGGCGGCGGCGAACGCGAGCCGGATACGGGTGGCGGTCTCGCGCACGCGGGCGGCCAGCTTGACCAGACGCAGCTGCAGCGTGGTGAAGCAGGCGGTCTTCAGCGTGCTGGCCGCTGGGATGGCGTTTCGCAGGAGCCACAGCAGCCAGTAGGCCCCAGTGTGCAGGATCAGCCGCAGCTGGTTGGCATTGGCGCTGGTGCAGGAGGTGCGGTCGGAGTGGAGTTGCGCCTTGTGCTGCTTGATCCAGTTCTCGGCCTGTCCACGCTGGCAGTAGACGAACTCGTACAGCCGTTCGGGCGTGGAGCCCTGCAGCGAGGTGACGATGGTGCGCACATCCATGCCCATGGTGGAGGCCTCGATCCGCGCGATGACCCGGCGCTGACACCCCCAGGACTTTGCGCCATAGAGGGTCTCGGTGAAGACGCGGTGAACTGGCAGCTTGCGCTCTGCCCGGAACACTGCACATTCGTCGCTGGCAGCCGCCAGCACCCGATCGGCCCTCAGCGCCCGGTTGCCGGGCAGGCCAAGGATATAATCGACGCCAGCCTTCTCGCACCAGTCCATCACCTCGGGCCGCCCGAAGTGGCCGTCGCCGCGGATGGTGATGGCTGTATTGGGCCAGTGGCGTCGGATCGCATGAACCAGTCGGCGGATGTGCCCGGCAGCCTCCTTGCCACTGGGCGTGCGGGCCGGGCGCAGGAACACCCCCACAGGTCGGCCCGTGCTGTCATAGACATGCAGTGGCGCAAAGCCGCGCTCCTGATGGAAGCCATTCCAGAACGCCAGCTGCTGGCCGCCATGGGCGGCATCGAACGTGTCATCGATGTCCAGCATCACCGAAGCGGGGGGCTCTGGATAGCTGGCGCAGTAGAAGTCCACCATCGCACCCATCATGCCCGCCAGTTCGCGCACACCCGCCCGGTTCTCCAGCCGCGACAGGCTCGGCTGACTCGCCAGACCCTGACCAGAACAGGGCGCCCGCCCGAGCGCCATCAGGAACGCCGCATCGCCCCGCAGGCAGTCATGGTCATCGCAGTCCTCATAGCCCGCCGCGATCGCCAGCATCCGCGCAGCTATCATGTCGGCAATCGAGTGCCGGACCCGACACGGATCACGCCACTCGCCCATCCGCCCAGCCAGCTTCGATGCCAGACCAGACGCGCGCAGCATCTGCCCCAGCAGCACAACCCCGGCATCGGACGTCAGCACACCGCCATCAAATGCGGCACTGACTTTTCTGCCAGCGCAGGCTGGCAAAGCAAACGGTAAAGCGGCATTCTGGTCCATGGCGGTCGGGGCACAATCTGTCTGGGAGAGGACTTGGTCTAAGCACCCTTTTCCTGAACCCGTTCAACAGCTTGTGCAACGACCGCCAGCCAATTCATGCAGCCCGATGAATAATCCGGGTTAGTACGTCACGATGCATAGCAATGAATGCAGCGTGTTCCTCATGCGTGCGCTTTTTACGCTTAGCTCGTTCTTTGTCGTCTTTGATGCTTTCAAAAGGCTCACTTGGCACACCCAAAACATAAGGAGATTTGTCCCACAAGAAATTTGATGCAATGCCGACTGTGCGCTTTGTAGCTTGTGGCACCACCATAATTGCTGGCTGTTGCTTGTTCTTGATGATAGGCCCGCGCGCGGTCGGCTTGCCCCTCACACTGCCATCAGCTCGCAGTTCAATCACGTAAGCAATTTTCTCTGGCGAATAGCCAAATGGGGCAACCTCGCCACGCGCCGCTAGGCGGGTATAGGCATTGTTGAGAGATTGGAGAATTGTCATCGGACAAGCTCCTGTGCGCCGGGTTGGGGAACACGCATCACGCCATCTTGTAGCGACGCTTTGAAGAAGACAGACGGTTTGCCCGATTTTTGGTGTTCGATGTCCCAAAGCATAAAACCCAAATCCCTCGCAGTTCCGAACCCCAATTGATGATTGGTTGCCTCGAAGGCTGGGATCGTATCGGCTTCCACAAGAGAGAACTCGCACGCAAACTCTCGCAAGCCTAAGCTGGGCTGATGAAAGCACTGGCCGCGTTTGGCGCGACGCACGAATGTATCAAGATGCTTGGCTTCATTGTCATTTGGGCCCCACTTTGCGGCGCGCTCAAAATGCGCTTCGATGATGTATTCGACATCGGTCAATATGGTCGCAGCACGCTGTTGACGATCTTCATCAACCACAATTCCTAACCCGTCCGTGTCGCCCCGCTTCACAGCAGACTTAATGCTGCCCGCTGGCGCTTTGCTGCCCACTTCATTGCGTCGGATTGACTGAAACTTTATTGGCTTACGAACATGAATAGCGTCGATCACCCATGTGATGGCCGGCTTCCAGTGGATTGCCTCCAATATTCCGCGCGCGGCTGAGGGAGTCATTACCTCATAAGAAACGCGCTCAACCTTCATTTCAGGTCGTGTGAAACAGGCATATGGCCCTGCTACGCGTAGCTTGATTCCGTAAGTCATTTGGTGCCCCCTTCAATAAAATGCTTTCGCGGCTGCCTAGTTCGTCAGCAGCCTCCCAAACCAACCCAACTTCCTCACTATAAATGTCTGCATCAACGATACGCCAGAATCGGTCGCCTAGCCGTTCGGAATACACAGCCTCAATTTTGCCCGCTGCAAGAAGGAGGTCCCGGTCCCGAGTATAAACCTGAACAATGTGCCTTTGCAGGATGCGCAACGCTGGTCCGGCTCGTAGCGACAAGTTCATTAAATCGGCCAACGCCTTTTGTGCTTCCGAATCTCTTGCAATGATGATCGGCACCTGAGTATCGTCAATAAGGCGATAAAGCTCCGCAACGGTCTTGTAGGAATAATCAAGTTCTGTGCCGCTGATCACAAATTTCTTCAATATTTTCTCACGATCTAAATCGTCCGCTGTTTGCCAGAAAACGTCCTTGAAGAACGCGCGAATGGCTTCAGGTGAGAATGGCTCAGGGAATTCATTTGCAATGGTCTCAAAATTCTCCGCGAGACGCTTAATTTCGCCCGGTGGTTTGTGGGTCGCCGGAGTAAAAACCGTGATAATGCTATCCTCAGCCGCGCGTTTTCCTTCACGGTTACAACGACCAGCAGCTTGAGCGATTTGATCAAGGCCAGCTTCCGCGCGCCAAACAGCGGGAAAATCAAGATCAACACCTGCCTCGACAAGGGAGGTTGCAATGACTCGACATGGCAAACCGCCTTTTAGGCGGTGGCGGATATCAGCCATACTTCTTTGCCGATGCGCCGGATATTGGCGGGTGGTCAGATGTATCAGTCCATCAAGTTTTGCAGCCTCACCGGCTCGATAAAGATCAAGTGCATGTCGCCGCGTGTTGACAATAATGAGGCCCTGCTGCGTCGCTTGTAGGCCCTCAACGAGTTGAGAATCAGTCAGCACGCCGGCTCGCTTCAAAGTGGTTCGTTTCAACTGGGTAGCTAAGTCACTTGGATTGGGTGCTAATTCTCTCCCTGTCAGCGGCAATCCGCCTTTTAGGTCTGCCATATCAAGTGCAGGCTGTGTGGCCGTACACAGGATGATACTGACGCCATAGTTTTTTACCAACTCGCGCAATGCCGCGAGGCTTGGTAATAAGAATGGGCGCGGCAGGGTCTGTGCCTCGTCTATAATAATGACACTATTGGCAATCGCATGGAGCTTGCGACATTTAGAGGGCCGATTGGCGAACAGGCTTTCAAAAAACTGCACACTCGTTGTCACGATGACTGGGGCTGCCCAGTCATCGATTGCAAGGCGCAGTTTGGCCTCGTCATCTTTTTCTCTGAAGGCGACCTCATCTTCGGCTTTCTCAAAATCCAATGCAGAATGATGTTCAAGCACAACTGCTTCGGCACCCAAAACCTCACGAAAAACTTTGGCCGTCTGGTCGATAATCGAGGTGAAGGGGGCGACATAGATGATCCGTCGCAAACCATGATGTTGCGCATGATCAAGCGCAAAACCGAGGGATGCTAGCGTTTTGCCACCTCCAGTGGGAACCGTTAGGGTAAAAAAGCCTTTGCTTACGTCTGCTTTAGCTCGCACCTCGCTAAGAATAGTCTGACGCAATTTGTGCAACGTTGATGGCGCTGTGTCGAACTTTGGCGTTGAAAGGCTTGCAAGGTGAGCATCAAATCTGACCTTAAGTTCAGGCAATGCATCACGAAGTTGCTGCCAATCCCGCGGACTATTTCTCTCGTTTATCCCATCGAAAAATGCTTCAGTATCACGGTGATCGCCATCAACAAGGCAAGAGAAAATCATGCGGCCCAGAAACGCGCTTTGGAACGCAGCTTGTTCTTTATTTTGTTCCCAATTGAATGTCTGTAGAAGAAGATTTTGAGCGCTGGGGGCGATTTCAGATTTCCAGTGATCATCCGTCACAATCTGCTTGTTTAGTCGATTTGAAAGGGTTGATTGGGCGGTGTACGCATCTCCCTGACCCCAGTCTGGCAATCCGGCATGGTGGCCCGCAATCCCAAACGAAATGAGTTGCGCCATATGTCTATCCGACTTCGTTCTAACTAGGTTCAACACTTCTTGAGCGCCCGCAGTCGAGTGATCAACGGTTTCTTTCGCGCCCAATAGCCGCTCTTGAAAGGCTGGATTGTATTTCCCTAAATCGTGCAAAAGCGCAGATAAGTGCGCCGCGTGTCCAAAGCCAAATTCACTGCCAACTTCGGCAGCACGTTTGGCGGACCCCAACAAGTGATCTTTCAACGTGTGCCATTTGGATTTGGGGTGGCCTGCCGCTGAATGGGCATAAAACATCAAATCTACCTTTAGAACAATTTCTTTGAAACCTGAATCGTGAGGATTCCCAAAGTGACCGGATTGTGATTCACCATGCTTGGAGGTGGGTCATGGGAAGAGGTTA
>JBEINE010000192.1:0-5251 GCA_040378245.1 Hyphomonadaceae bacterium
GCGTCTGTTTATCCCGCTTTTTTGATTCAAAAAAGACGGGACAGAGCCTAAAGTTGCGGCGGTGGCATCGCGGATCATAGTAATCTCGATTTTCCGTCTGGGCATTTAGCTGGACTTGGTCTAAACACCAAGCCATTAGAGCCGTACACTGTTTCTTAGAATCAAGAAACTGTGCAAACTGGCCCCATTTGATAAGTTTAGAGCGCAACAGCGTTTCCATGGAAACCAAACGGGCTCTGATCATTCATTAGTCGTATAAGGCTCAACGCGCTGTGACGACATCATTTCAAAATAAGGGGCTGACGGTCCTGCAGATTGTCCCCGAGCTTGAGACTGGGGGTGCGGAGCGCACGACGATTGAAGTGGCGCAAGCCCTTGTTCAAGCGGGTGACCGCGCCTTAGTTTGGAGCGCGGGCGGGCGATTGGCTTTAGAGCTGGCGGCCGTTGGAGCGATTCATTTTCAAGGCCCGGCCGCCTCTAAGAACCCATTTGACGTATTTCTCGCAAACCCAGCAAAGCTGACAGCCCTCATTGCGGACGAGCGCGTCAATCTGGTGCATGCGCGGTCACGCGCGCCGGCTTGGAGTGGGCTGATGGCAGCGCGACGCGCACATGTTCCGTTTGTAACGACATATCATGGCATTTATTCGGCAAAATCGAGCATCAAACGCTGGTACAATAGTTCGATGGTGCGCGGCGACGCCATTATTGCCAATTCACACTTTACCAAAGCCCATATCATTGAAGAATATGGGTCCGATCCAGACAGCATTAGCGTGATTCACCGCGGCGTGGACATAGACGGATTTGACCCCGCCAAAGTCTCCCCTGAGCGCGTCGCAACTCTGGCGCACAAATGGCGATTGGATGTGAGCCGCTCGCGCCCGCGCATCATCCTGCCCGCGCGTTTGACGCAATGGAAGGGCCAATCGGTCCTGATTGAGGCTTTGGCACGTCTCAAGAACAACAAAATCGCTTTTGAAGCGATTCTGGTTGGCGATTCTCAAGGCCGTGAGGTCTATGCCGATAGCTTGCGAACCGAGATCCATGCCGTGGGATTGAGTCGCGACGTTTTTCTGGTTGGCCATTGCAGTGATATGCCAGCTGCTTTCGCCCTAAGCGATATAGCGGTGACGCCATCGACTCGCCCCGAAGCCTTTGGCCGGACGGCAGCGGAGGCTCAGGCTATGGGCCTGCCTGTGGTCGCTTCAGATTTAGGGGGCGCGCGCGAAACCATAGACCCTGATATCACGGGCTTTCTTGTCCCCCCAAGCGACGCGATTGCGCTGGCGCAGGCATTGCGGACACTCATTGAGATGGGGCCAGAGCGGCGCGCATCGATGGGCGCTGCAGGATTTCAGCGGATACGTGCGCTTTTTACCACCCAATCCTTGCAAAGTCAGACATTAGCGCTCTATCACAGGATCGTAGCTGAACGGCGCGGAGAATGAAGTGTGATCGGACCCCCGGTTAGTCGAGATATCGAGCGTGTACTCGTCATTGTGTTAGGTAGCTTGGGCGATGCCGTTTTGGCAACTGCACCCATGGCGGCCATACGCGAGCACCATATCAAAGGGGAGGTCACAGTGCTCACGAGCCGCAGCAATATGCGCTTCTTTGCCCAATCGCCTTTTGTCGACCGCGTTGATGCGCGATGGCCTCCCAAAAAATTGATGGATAAGATCCAGTTCTATTGGGGATTGCGGACCCAAGGCTATGGCATGGTCTATGATCTGACCAACAGCGCCCAAAGTGCAGGTATTTTTCGCGCCCTCAATCCCTTTCCGCCGAATTGGTCGGGCGACGTTGCGGGTTGCTCTCATCCCCATGTTGATCGATCTCGTTTGTTTTTGCATCGCTTAGACCGCCATGCTGACCAGATGATGGTGTGCGGTATTGGCCCTAGAGAGGGATTTGCAAGAGGCTTGGCACCATTGCCGAACTTGGATTGGGCCGCTGCCGTAGTGACAGACCCGGATAAAGCCTCGCCGAGACATCATGGCATTGAGGGGCCTTTTGCGTGTCTCGCGCCCGAAGGCGCGGCAGATGATCGCCACAAGCGCTGGCCTAATGCCCGCTTTGGCGAATTGGCAAATGCCTTGCTCGCGCGGGGGGTGCAGCCGGTTATTGTTGGGGGGCCAAGGGCAGTCAATATGGCGGGCGAGATTCGGGCGGTTGCCCCCAGAGCCTTAGACTTGGTTGCGCGTTTGGATTTGTTTCAATTCATAGCGCTCGCAAAACAATCTTCTCTTCTGGTGGGCTCAGAAGGCGATATGGCAACCATAGCTGCGGCGGCGGGGGCGCCCACGCTTGCGATCATCAATCCAGAAGCCAGCAGTATCCGAAAGGCGGCCCCCCGTGGGACCGATAGCGTTGGCTTAGTTGCACGCAACTTTGAAACCATAAGTGTTTCAGATATCCTAGCGACAGCACGTGCAGTCGCCCCGATGTTGAACTGATAGTCTTTCCAGCGATCTGTCTTGATGAAACAGTCGATTTGAGCCATATCTATCATTTGTTCGGCAGTCGCCGCGCAATTGGCTTTTGCGGAACCAAACCGCGCTATCTCGGGAGAGACCAACATCAGACGCCCTATGGCTGCTGCGCCGAACAAAGACGGCCCACGCATTAATGAAGAAATTCGAGCGCCTCGTGTGCTTTTGATAGACGCCGCCGGTGAGAAGCAAGGCGAAGTACCTTTAGCGGCTGCCCTTGAAGCCGCCTTAGAGGCCGGCATGGACCTCGTTGAAATCGCTGGTAGCTCCAACCCACCTGTTGTCAAAATACTCGATTTCGGTAAGTTCAAGTTCCAAGAACAAAAGAAAAAGAACGAAGCGCGTAAGCGGCAGAAGGTTGTCGAGCTGAAAGAAATCAAGCTCCGCCCCATGATTGACGATCATGATTACGACGTGAAGGCGCGCGCTATGTCCCGTTTTTTTGAAGACGGCGACAAAGTGAAAGTGACCTTGCGGTTTCGCGGGCGGGAAATGGCGCACCAACATCTGGGTGTCGAGCTTCTGATGCGTGTCAAGCGTGACTTTGACGAAATCGCAAAAGTTGAGAGCGAGCCTCGCCTAGAAGGCAAACAAATGACAATGGTGATGTCGCCACGTTCTTAATTGAGCGGCACCTTATGTTTTGAGATCGTGCTTTGGGTGCTTAGGGTCTGTTATGTCTTTTTTTATTCAAAAAAGACGGGATAAACAGACCCTAGATCAGATAGCTAAACGCGCAACCTGGTTCCTTTAGAACCAGACGCGCTATAAATCGGATGCCTAGACGCGCAACCTGGTTCCTTTAGAACCAGACGCGCTCTAGATGAGGCCCAAATATTTGGCTGTCTGGAATCCCGCCAAGCCGACGATGAGACAGCCGACTGAAATCAACAATGTTTTCTGGGGAATAATCTTGACAATCCAAGCCGCCAAGGGTGCCGCAATAACACCACCAGTAATCAGGCCACCAACAGCCCAAGCGTGACCGGCGATATCTTGGTTGCCTTCCCACGTGCCAGTAACCAGCGCAACAACGAATGTCGCGGAGATCGCCACAGCGACAACGAACTCCGCGGTGTTGACGGTGCCTATGGTCTGACGCGGCGCATTTCCTGATGCGACCACAGTCGATGTGACAACTGGACCCCAACCTCCACCGCCAATCGCGTCCAGAAATCCTCCAGAAAGTCCGATTGGGACTGCCGTGATTCCAATCTCGCGCGCGGCCCCGCTTTCAACTCGACCTCGGCCTCTAAGCGCCTTGAAAAGAATGAAGATTCCAATAATGGCGAGATAGCCAGTAATGAAGGGCCGGATCGCGTCGCCGTCGATCTCTGTTAGAATGAATGCCCCGATAACTCCACCAATGACCCCAGGAATGACAAGACGTCGAAACAATTTCCAGTCTACATTTTTATGCATGACATGAGAGGTTCCTGACGCAGCTGTTGTGAAAACCTCAGCGACATGCACACTCGCTGAAGCTTGGGCAGGAGGCACTCCAAATGAGAGCAGAACAGTCGTAGAAACAACCCCATACGCCATCCCTAGGGCACCATCGACGATTTGGGCCAGAAAGCCGACGCCGAGGAAAATCCAAAATTCTGGGTCCATTTTCTACCTCTGCGTGCGGGCAATTGGGGTTAAACATAACACGTCAAAGCTGTTAAGCTTGGCATGAGCCTAACTGAGCTGGGGAAAATTGTGTGATTGTTAAGCAGCTTGATCGGCAAGCGGCTGGTTTCTTTTAGATTGGTTATATTGATAGAAACCAGCGATCCAGCTGCCGACGCGGTGGCCATCAAGGGGGTGCTGAAGGCTTTCAAGAGCCCTATCAGCTAAGGCTTCAGTAAAACGTGTACCTCGTCGGGACGAGATCAAGGCTTGCGCAAAGCGTGGGCAAAACTCTGGGTGCCCTTGAAATGATAGCGCTGGCGCGTGATCGTAAACGAGGGCTGCAAAAGGCGTAAAGTCTGATTTTGCCAAGATGCGCGCCGATTTTGGCGCGATAAGTATCTGATCTTGATGACTTACGGCCAGATTGAGGCTGTTGGCACCGTCGTCGCATGGGTCGTCATTTAGCATCCAAGTTTCAGCGCCGGAAATCTCATATATGTGGCGACCCAGGCCCCAGCCTTGCGGTGCTTTATGGACATGGCCCCCAAATGCCTCCGCAATGATTTGATGGCCAAAGCAGATCCCGACTTGTGGGATGTTTAACGAGCCAGCGGCCTGTATCCAAGATTTCAACGGATCAATCCAATCGACACAATCATAAACACCAACAGGAGAGCCTGTGATCAATGCGGCCTGTGTATCAGCATGAGACGGCAAAGCGGCCCCGTCAATCACGGGCACAATCTTGACTGTTAAGTCGCGAATGAAAGGCGCAAGCAAGTTGGCCAGCATTTCCGGATATGTTGGAAAGTCGGCGGCCAGAAGGGCGGGCGGGCGACCGGTTTCAAAGATTGTTAGTTCCATGAGCTCACACTATCCCAAGTTCAAGTGAGATTGCATAAAGCAACAGGTTAGAATTTGTCAGCGGCCGCACGCATTTCATCGAGCGCGCCACTCATATGCCGCACTTTGGCGATTGAGCGATAAAGGCCTGCAGCGCTCCAGCGCGACTTTACCGACTCTGGAGCGCGTTTGGTTTCCATCGAGCGGAAATTGCGTCTGGTTCTTTTAGAACCAGGTTGCGCGTCGAGGTATGTGATTTAGGGTCTGTTTATCCCGCTTTTTTGCTTCAAAAAGAC
>JBEINE010000212.1:0-4389 GCA_040378245.1 Hyphomonadaceae bacterium
CGCGCACCGTTTTTCCAATTTCTTCGATCGGTCTGATAATGGTATTTGCAATGATCAATCCGATCGACAAACTTGCTAACATTGCAAAAAGAGTCAGGACCAACAGTGCTTGGTTTGCGAAGCTAACATCCTCTCCGCGTAAATCAGACGAGGGATACATTCTGTTGTACTCGTCGAATTCCGACTGTGTTGGAAGAATGTCATTTTCCAGTTTATTATGTGCGGACTTGGCCGCTGGTGGCATCGCCGCGACCCATTGCTCATAACGCCATTGAGCAATGAAGTTTAAACCAAAATAGCCAAAGGAAACTGACAGGATAACTGCGCCAACCATCGCGGCCGCCAGTTGCGCCTTTAAGGACCAAGGCCGTTTCACTTTCATCCCGCACTCAGTCGATAGCCAACACCTCTGACGGCCTCCAACAAGCCCAGCGCCCCCGCCGCTTCAAGTTTACGTCGAAGTTTACTGCAATGGCTATCTACCGTGCGTTCAAGCGCATCGCCGTCAGTGGGCAGACAAGTATCTGCCAGTTCGCCTCGGGTGAACACGCGTTTTGGCGCACGGGCGAAGTGGCAGAGGAGCCTAAACTCTGTCAGTGTGACATCAATCAATATGGGGTGGTCGTTTGCGTCGATCACGCTGACACTATGGGCGGATGTGTCGACCTCAAGGTTTCCCACTCGCAGGACTTGATTGGCATCAAAAGCGCCGCGCGTTCGCCTCAAAACAGCTTGCGCACGGGCGACAACCTCAACTGGGTTAAAGGGCTTAACCACATAGTCATCCGCGCCGACTTTCAGACCCGTCAATCGATCCAGATCTTCGCCCAGTGCCGTTGCCATAATGACCGGTGTTTGGCTTTGCCGGCGAACCTCTGCCAGCACTTCATAGCCATTGCGTTTTGGCAAATTGACATCAAGAACAACCAGATCAGGCTTCAACATATGATGATGCTGAATGGCGATTTCGCCATCACGGGCTGTGATGGTTCGAAAGCCTTCGCGCTGGAAGTAGGCTTCCAATACTTCAGATATCTGTGGCTCGTCTTCCACAATCAAGATCAGCGCGTTGTCCATCTGATATCCCAGTTTCTTGGATCGGGTTCGAATTCACCATGGGTTGATCGGAATCAGTTTCATAAATGCGTTTATTTGCTGCTGGGGCAAATCGACCAAATACCGCATTGGAGGCCAAGGCAACAAACATCATCATGGCTTTGCAGGACTTGGTTTGCCTCGCGGCGGCAATGGGACTGGCGAGAAGCCTTCCAGAAAGCCTTCACCTTTGCCATATTTCTCGCAGGCTGGATCAGACTTCGCCCCGAACGGCGATCCAAGTACAGCGCCTACACCTTCACTAAGTGCAGCGCCTACACGTTGAGTTCCAGTTTTTTGACTTTGGACGAGGGCCGCAAAATCCGAGCTAGCGCCAGCAGTGGATGAATAAGCATCGCCGACCGATGATAGTTTTGCATCATCACTTAACATATCTGCGCGCTTTGACCAAACCATAGCTGCAGCCAAGCTGCCATCAGGTCGAAAAAGCTCAAACTCAGCTGTCAGGCTGCCTAGCCCAATCGGCGGGCGAACCCCAATTGGGGCCACGAAGCCAGTCGCGGTACCGACTAAAGAACCTAATCGGCTGGTGGGTGTCAGCTGCGTGATTTTCATTCGAAGGCTATAGGCATCTTTCACGTCAGGCGCGTCTGAAATCTCAAATTGCTTCGACAGATCCGAGCATGTATTGCGCGCTAAGGCGTTGGCGACCAGCTCGAGGTTGTCACGACTGAGCCGCTGTGAGTTTGCAACAGAATCGCTAAAAGTTACGTCCTTTAACGTTAGAATGGCGCCTTCCGGCACAGGGGGGTTGGGCGGGGCCGTCGCTATACGTTTAGAGCGAAAGCCTTTGGCAGCTGAAAGTGCATCGCCGGACGCCTGAAATTCAGTACTGGGGGTTGGGACAGAGGTGCAGCCTGCACCCACGAGAGCGGATAAGATAAGAAGTACTGGGGCTTTGTTCATGATACACACGCTCTAAATGGGGTTGCGGGGGCGGGAATAAGGGGAACTGACACGGCAAATGGCGCGAGACCACTGATTTTTGCGGCATATCGGCCCCGAGATTCGGTTATTGTCAGCTTAAGCGTGGTCCCTTCTGCTGGATTGTAGGCACTCCCTTGGCTCCAACCTTTGGGCGTGCGCTCCAAACCCGACAATATCTGAAGGCCACAGACAGCTCTGCTGCGCAGCGCGGGGCTTGGATTACGCACATCGCGTTCCTCAACCGCCCCTTCGACAGGTTCACCAAGCGCGACGATTGTGCCGCAGAGCTGGCTTCCGCAAGGTCGGAATCGTATGACAATCTCCGTTTCACCACCAAAGGCCCAATCGCGTTGAAATAGCCCCTCGTAGCTCGTCTGACTGATCGGGCTTAGGCTGGACTTTGATTGCGCAAGACTGGCGCTGGGGACAGAGATCGTTCCCAAGAGCCCTATCAGGAATAAGTCCGCTAACTTCATGATCAATAGTTCTCCTCTCACCGAAGTCCGCACAAAGCGCCGACTTTATGGAGGTTATGTGGAGATATTCAGATCAAAGCATGGAGGGACAAAAATTCGACGCGCTCTCTCCCAATCCAGACGCTTCGCCGGCGCCCGCGGCATGTTAGCTGACACCTTAAAGGCTGCGGGGTCGCGAAGTTTTCTGGTAGCCAAGTCTATTGGGCGATCAAAGGAGGTAGATTAGGGGCTACGATGACACATTCTCGTATCATCCGGCCCAGTCGTGAGGAAACAGCCAAGCGCGCCGCGCTTGAACCGCGTTCCAGTAGTTGTTCGGTTCGTTTGCGGCCATAGCGAACACATAAGTCCTCTGCATCTGTTAGAGCCTTCGCGCGGTTAGCCGGCGTAATGACATCCCAATAGGTTGCCGCTAACAATAAACGCCAAGGCTGTGTTGCCCCGTCATGAGGGGCGACCAGATACCATTCCCCAAGAGACTGATTCAAATCGTTGTTGTCCTCAGAGGTTTTGGTCATAAGATAAGTGGCTCGCATTCGTGGCCATACTTGAGCTGGGCTGCCCTCAATCGCCCGAGTGGCAGCAAAGACGGCCTGATCGTGATCCTTGTTCCTTGCATGCGCTGTCGACAAAACGTCCCACATACGAGCGTTGCGCGGCTCTGCCAAAAGTGATTCAAGGCTGATACTATGCGGTATTAGCGATTCAATACTTGGCTGGCGCTGATGATTTTGAGTGCCATCTATTCGTTGGGCTGCTTGCGTGGCACGTAACGATTGCCATGACAGAAATACCGAAGCGCAAAAAGATGCCACGCCGGCAAGAAAAGCGAAAGCAAAAAAAAGCTGCCTTGCAAGCGCCCTAGCGTTTGAGAACCGAATTTCAAGCTGACGAACTTGCATCTGCACTTTGTATCGCACTGGATTTTCTGGAGGTGGCTTACTATCGCTACACGGCGGGTTTAAAGGTTGCAAGGCGGGCGTAATAGTTGCCTTCTAGGCGGGCGGATGGGATGTCGCTGATAGGTTCGAGGGGGCACGGGTTGTTGGCCTAGGGTCTGTTGCGTCTTTTTTGAATCAAAAAAGCGGGATAAACAGACCCTAACTCAAATACCTAGACGCGCAGCCTGGTTCTAAAAGAACCAGAAGCGCTCTAAAACCGTTTAGATGGACCGTGCGTAGCGGGGTGGAGGGGCCCTGGCTTCAGGCATCGCACTGGCGGAGAGAAACACCCCCTCAGTCAGCTTCGCTGCCAGCTCCCCCGCGCGGCGGGGGAGCATAAAAGCGCGGAGGCATGCCACCAAACGCCTCGCCCTTGTCCTCGCCCCGCGTGAGCGTGAGCTTCGCTCGGTTGGGTGCATCCATGGAGGCACCCTACGATTCCGCCCTCACACCCACCACCGCCAAAACGCTTTGGATCGGTTTTGGTGACCTTTGCGGTCACGCAAAACCTTGTTTCGATTGTGAGGGCCAGTTCAAGCGCATCAAGGGACGTGCTTCGCACTCTTTGCCCTTGACCCGCTTGAACTGGCAGCGCTTTGACCCGTGCGAGGCCGCCTGTCGGGCGCGGTCAAGGCCGAAGAGCGCAGCGTGCCTTGAGGGCGTTCGGCAGGCGATACCACAATCGATTAGCGCTTTGCGTGCAGCTTGGCTGTCACCAAAACGCGTCCCAGACAAAAGAACTCTGGGTTCGCGCGAATATGCGCAGCAGGGGGTTGCGTGCCCCCAGTTTAGCCCCTCGCCCCGTTAGGGGCTATGGCATTCACACAACTGGGCTTGCGCATTGTTCTGCTATCTGATTCTTTTGATTTGTTAGTTGGAGGATTTGGTAATGGAGGCATTGGAGCTGGGGCGGTTCAAAGACCGTCGCC
>JBEINE010000037.1:0-18632 GCA_040378245.1 Hyphomonadaceae bacterium
AGCTCACGGGTCCACCATCGGCATGGCAGTCTTGAGCCCAAACCCCACCCGTATCGGCTCGGCCCGCACCGCCAGCCCCGTTCGATTATCCGTCTCAACGAAAATCCCAGAGGCAAGGCCCGGACCGTCTGCGGGCTCGTGACGCCCTGCGGGCATGCGGGACGAGAGCTTGCGCACGGCTATATGTTTATTCATACCAATCACGCTGTCATAATCACCACACATACCAAGCTCAGTCTGAAACGCGGTTCCGTGCTGCAATATGCGGGTGTCGGCGCTTGGCACGTGAGTGTGGGTGCCCACGACAAGGCTGACGCGGCCATCGAGCATATGGGCCATGCCTTGTTTCTCGCTGGTGGCCTCACCATGCACCTCGACAATAATGGCGTCGACGGCCGCGCCTAGCGGACAGGCGCTGATCTCGCGCTCGACGGCCGAGAAGGGGCAATCTAGAGCGTCCATAAACACCCGCCCCATGACGGATACCACCAGAACATTCGCGCCGCTGACTTGAAAGACGTTCGTGCCGCGACCGGGCGCCTGCGTCAGAGGCGGATAATTCGCCACGCGCAGAATCCGAGGCTCTCGGTCAATATATTGGATCATTTCGCGTTGATCCCAAGCGTGATTTCCCAAAGTCAGACAATCGGCGCCCGCCTCAAAGATTTCGTTGGCTATTGCCTCTGTAAGACCAAAGCCACCGGCGGCATTCTCCGCATTGACTGCGATGAAATCCAGCTTCAAGCGGCGCTTAAGCTCTGGCAATTGCTCGCACAGCACAACTCTGCCTGCACGCCCAACTACGTCTCCAAAAAAAGCTATTCTCATGATGGGCAGCGGTATGCCCCATTTTCAGTGATAATCCAATCGAGCCGCTGATCATGGGGCTGCGTCGGGATGACAGCGACCTCCTGGGCTGCGAAGCCGAGGCCGATGGTTACAATTGGGTCATTAGCTCTGAGGGTTTGGATCGCGTTGTCGTAAAAGCCTTTTCCATAGCCAAGACGATGGCCGCGACGGTCAAAGCCTAAAAGCGGCACTAGGAGGATATTGGGGGTGACTTTGGGAAGGTCGGCGCGGGGTTCAAGGAGGCCCCAAGGATTGATGTGCAGGTGGTCTGGGTTAGCGATATCGCACAAGTGGAAGGAAAGCCACTCGCCCTCGAGCGACTTTGGCAAAACCCCCTGCCCGCCGCGCGACAATAAAGCGCTCCATAAAGGAATCGGATCAATTTCAGTGCGAAATGGCATATAAGCCGCAATGATGGTTCCTGGGTTGATCGGAATGGACCCCGGAAAGTACGACACCAAACGCTGGCCCGCATCTGGAACCGCCTCAAAGGCTGCGGCCCGCCTAGCCATCAAATCTCTGCGCAGCTCCGTTTTTTCCGACATGAGCCAAGGACCGATACAAGAGGCGGTGGATCCGCAAGGACCGTAAGAAATAACTTGTTCCCGTGCGACCTGGTAAACCAGGGGGGGACCAGATGACAAGAACCACGGCTCTAACCAGCGCCAGCCCCCGACGAGAGAGTTAGGTCAGCGGAACGTAGATTTCTCACGCGAACCACAGAACCACCTTTGAGAAAGGTATGCTTGGGGTGAGTGGGATACAAGGGGCAGGCTCAGGCAATTGCCTGTTCAAGTGCTAATCTAACGAAGCGCTGATAGGGTAGGCCTTGCGCCTTGGCACGTTCGCGGACAGCCTCCAAAAGGGCTTTGGGTATGCGGAGGTTCACAGTGGAATCTTTAGCCTGAAATTCGAACCTTACCGGCTTCATGCCTGACCAGTCGTAAGCGGTTAAATCCGCCTATGCTACAAATGTTTCGCCGTCAGAATCTGAGGAATAAAGTTGGAATTGGCTTAGATTTCGGTGATGAATTTGTCATGATAAGCAACCACCTTGGCATGCATGAACACAAATGCCTATACAGACGCATCTTGCGCGCGAAGGGCAAGGCGGTGTCCATTGCGTCGCAGGAGCTTTCAGTGACTACAGAGCAGAACTTCGCGGGTCTGATTAAACGTTCCGCAGCCCCCCTTGTGCCGGAACACCAAGCTCTGGCGCGGCTGCTTGACGCAGGACGGGTGATCACTGTGCCCAAAGGCGGGGCCGTGCTGAAGGCGGGGGACGTTGCAGAAATGCTGTTCTTCGTCCAGACTGGGCTTCTGCGCTATTACTACATCGACGCCGAGACCGGCGATGACCGCACAGGCCAGTTCTTTGACGAAGGTGCCGTGGTCACCGATGCAGCCAGCTTCCTGACTGGCGCGCCCGCAACCCAGACCGTTGAGGCGGTAGAGGTATCGACGATCTTCAACATTCCGAGGGATGCCTTGATGCGCGCCTATGACGAAGACCACGCCATCGAACGCTTCGGGCGCAAGATGGTGGAGGGCGGGTTCCTTGGTTCGCAGCGCCGGGCCGCGAATCTGCTAAACATGTCGCCTGATGAACGGTATCGCCACTTTGTGGAGAATCGCCCCAGCATCGCCCGCTGGGTGCCACAGTATCTGCTGGCAAGTTTTCTTGGCATCACGCCTGAAAGCCTGTCGCGCATCCGGGGCCGGATAGCGCGCACGAAGGACCGGGGCTGAGGGGGCGCGTGGCGCGGGTACGAACTTACCCCTGATCAATGAAATGCGGGCCGGAAAACCCGATCAAGGGATCATCCCGTGGCACTTCCGCTGCGGATGATCAGATCGGAGACCTGCCATGACCTATCCCGCCGCTGTTGCGCCATCCGAATACGGCGCCACCGTCACTCGCAACCCGGCCCGCCGCACCGCTGCGGTACTGCTGACGCTTCAGTTTGTTGCGATGTGGGGCGCCTTCTTCATCCTCGCCCCGGCCATCAACTGGCCCGCCTCGCTTGACCTGCCGCCCGACGAAATTCTGCCGCTGATCCGCGAGCAATCATCGGCGGTATTCGCGGGCTACCTCAGCTATCTTGTCCACGCGCTTCTCCTCATCCCGATTGCGGCACTGATGCCGAAGGCCCTAGGGATGGACGACGCGGGCGGACGCGCCGCCATGCTGTTGGGCGGCCTTGCCGGTTTCGCCAAGGCTTTGGGCATCACACGCTGGATTTTCCTGATGCCGGGGCTCGCCGTCGCCTATACCGCGCCCGGGGCCGACGCCGCCACGCAGGCCGCCATCGGCGTCGTCTATCAGGCGTTCAACGCCTATGCCGGTGGGGTGGGCGAGATTCTGGGCGTTGGCTTGTTTGCCGGGCTCTGGACGCTGATCCTGTCCTCGGCCCTGATCGCCTCGGGGTCACGCCTCCTTGGCGGGGCGGGGATCTTCGCGGCGCTGATGCTGTTCACCACCCTGCCGTCGGTCATCGGACTCGAGAATCCGATTCTGCTGACCCTGTCAGGCATCATCTGGCAGTTCTGGACGCTGGCCCTTGCCATCCAGCTGTGGCGCCGGGCCTGACCCTGCCACCAGGCGGCGCGGTCGATTGGCCGCACCGCCCTCCGCCACCCTCTCAGAAGGACCACATGACATGACATGACATCCCAACCGCAACACGTCATCTTCGGCGAATGTCAATGCTTTATTCAATGCCTTGCGAGACGCCCCCGCTCCCGCCAAATTGCTCAGCCCAGGCCGCCACATCCACATCCTCAATCTTGGCAAACAATAATTCAGGCACCTGAATCGCCGACCCCCGCGGCAACGTATCGAGAATCAAGCCGTCATTGTCCGAGGGCCATTTGCGATTGTCTTGTGGTACGTCCATGGCGTCCAAGATGGCAGCGGCGGCTGTGGGCACCAACGGCTGGGCCAGAATGGCGAATAAGGCCACCAAATTGAGACCTGTGCGCACCATCATGGCCGCTTGCGTAGGCTCAGTTTTGATCGCCGTCCAAGGGGCCGCCAATTGTAGATATTCGTTCCCGCGCACCCAAAGGGCGCGGGTTTCGGCGGCGGCACGACGAAACTCCATCGCCTCATGCGCCGCGGTAATGCTGGCGATCTTCGCCTGAACGTCTGCCAAAAGGTCCATTTCGACAGGTCCAACAACGCCACCATCAGGCACAACGCCGTCAAATTTAGCCCCAGCAAACTTGGTAATGCGATTGACAAAATTACCCAGCACATTGGCGAGGTCGGAATTGATGGCGGCTTGCAACCCTTCCAACGTAAAGGCGGCATCGGCACTTTCGGGCGCATTGGCCATCAAATACCACCGCCAATAATCCCCCGGCAGAATCTCCAGCGCCTGATCCATGAAGATGCCGCGTTTAGATGAGGTGGAGAACTTGCCGCCATACCACGTCACCCAGTTAAAGGCCTTAAGCCGATCCACGAGCTTCCAAGGCTCTTCACTGCCCAAGATGGTCACAGGAAATGAGACGGTGTGGAAGGCGACATTGTCCTTGCCCATGACTTGAACATAGGTGACGTCATCTGCGCCCTGATCGGTCCGCCACCAGCGTGCCCAATCGCCGCCGGTCGTATCCGCCCATTCTTGGGTGGCCCCGATATATTCGATGGGCGCGTCAAACCAGACATAGAATACCTTTTCCTCAAAACCGGGTCTGATCGTGCCATCGGCCTGCGTCACGGGCACACCCCAAGACAGGTCGCGGGTAATGGCGCGGTCCTGCAAGCCTTCGTCGAGCCATTTATAGGCGATGGAGCGCGCCAGATGCGGCCAATCATTAGCTTTATCGACCCAAGCACGGATTTTGTCTTCCATGAGTGGCTGGCGCAAAAACAAATGCGCTGTATCGCGCACCTCAATGTTCGTGGAGCCCGATATCTTGGAGCGCGGATTGATCAATTCTGTCGGATCTAACAATGATCCGCAATTATCGCACTGGTCGCCGCGCGCATCTTCAAAGCCACACTTCGGACAGGTCCCCTCTACATAGCGATCAGGTAAAAATCTCTTATCATCAATTGAATAGACTTGCTTGCTGACACGCTCTTCCAAAAGATTATGGGCCTCAAGCCTATGGGCAAAATGCTGGGTTAAGGCCCGGTTTTGCCGGCTGGAGGATCGACCAAACCAGTCAAAGGACAGATTGAATCCTGCCCCTGCGCGCGCCTGAATATCGTGTTGCTCGTCACAATAAGTGCGCACGTCAATGCCAGCCTCGACAGCTGCTAGTTCCGCTGGCGTGCCATGTTCATCAGTCGCGCAAATGAACAAGACTTCATGGCCTTGCAGACGACGAAAACGCGCATGCACATCAGCTGGCAGCATGGACCCCGCCAAATTGCCGAGGTGCTTTATGCCATTAATATAGGGGAGTGCTGAGGTGATCAGATATCGGGCCATAAGCCTATCTAAGGGATTTACCGCCCCATACAAAGCCCGCCGATGCCCAATCGTTTAAAGTGTGTGCAGTGGCGAACCTTTTATGGGTCTTAAGACTTCCTAGCCTTGTCGAGCATTGCCAAAAGCGCATCGGCGGCGCGCACGGCCATGGGCGGGTCATCGCGGCCCATTTTTTTCAGCGCCTGTTCAAGTAAGTCGCGTTGACGGGCAGCGGCCTCTGGATGGGTTAAGATGGTGTTGGCGGCATCCACCACGGCGTCTGGCGTCAACTTGTCTTGAATGAACTCCGGCACAATTTCCGTGTCCAAGGCGATATTGACCAAGGTCACAAACCGGCTTTTCAGCAAGAAGGTCAGGATAATGAAAGCTGTCAGCTTGCCCAATCGATAGCCAACAATCATCGGCGTGCCTTGCAAAGCTAGCTCAGTCGTTACAGTGCCTGAGCAGGCCAAAGCCAGATCAGCCGCCTTGAATGCGTCTTCCTTCTCGTTTTCGCCAACCATTATGTGCGGGAAGTCCCAATTGGCAGCTCGGGCTCGAACTTGGCCCTCAACAGCGGGTGCAAGGACCGATACAAAAATCAGGTCTGGATAGCGTTCGCACAGAGTTTTGGCTGCCGCTTCAAAAGTTGGCGAGACCAACTCAATCTCAGCGCGCCTTGAGCCGGGTAATAGGAGGGCCACGCGCTTACTGTCTAGATTATGATGGCGCACAAACTCGGCTCTATCTCCTAGTGTGGCGCGTGCGACGGCAGGGTTGCCAATTACAGTGATCGGAATATCCAGCCCATTGTAAAAGGGGACTTCAAAATCGTGGATACAGAACAGGGCGTCATAATTCTTGGCCACTGATTTGGCCCGCCCGGCCCTTGTGGCAAAGACTTGGGGACCAATCATTTTAACGAGAGGTACCCCCGGCAGGACTTTGCGGATTTGCTGTGCGGCACGCACCGTAAAGCCCCAAGAATCAATGAGGACGACGATATCAGGCTTAAACTTAGCCGCGGCTTCGCCAAGGCTGACAACCTTTTCGCGGACGAGTTTCCAGATTTTTAGGGCTTCGGTTAAGCCTAGAACCGACAGACCATCGATGGGCACGCAGGTCTCGATCCCCAGTTCAGCCATTCTAGAGCCGCCCATGCCGGCAAAGACACAATCAGCTTGGCGGGCCCGCAAGGCGACGACGAGATCGGCGGCAACAGCGTCACCCGAAGGTTCGGCTGCCACAATAAAAATGCGAGGACCGCTCATGACTTGCCGTCAACCATAGCGCCGATGAGAAAAAGCCCTGCTTCTTGGCAGGCTGCGATAACGCTGACTTTGTCAATGATCAAAGCCCCCCCGGCTTCAACCACAACCCCAGCGAGCCCCGCTTTTGCGGCACCTTCAATCGTGCGCAGACCAATGGTGGGTAAATCGACGCGGCGCTCTTGCTGGGGCTTGGCGCGTTTGACGAGGACGCCCCGCCGTCGTTGACGCGTACCACGAATATCAGTTGACAGCTCTGCGACACGGGCGAGCATACGGTCCGTGCCTTCTTGAGCTTCAACCGCGAGCACCAAGCCTTCGCAAACAATTGCGCCTTGGCCAACATCCAAAAGGCCCAATTGGGCCGTAACTTCTAGGGCCTTATCGATGTCGTGCTGTTGGCTAGGATTGGGCGCGGCCCCGGCAATCAAGCCTTGGGGGGCCAAGAGATCATGGAGGACTTCATCCGCACCAATCACCTTAAAGCCGTCACGTTCGAACTCTCGCACGACCGCGCGCAGCAAAGCATCGTCCCCCTTAGTCATTTCAGGCAGAATCCGCGGCAAAGCCATGGCGCCGCGCCAGTCGGGTTTGAGGGTTTGGATATCGGGTCTAGAGACGAGCCCGGCGAACACAATGGTATCGACATTGTCAGCTTTGAGGGCCTTCATGCGCTCACCAAAAGAGGCAATCGGGCTTTCTCCACCGTTAAAATCTTTCAGGCGCGGGTCACTCATCCCCATGATCCGGCTGACATGGAGGGGAATGCCCGCATCGCGACAATGCTGCGCCAGAAGCACGGGCAAGTCCCCTGCCCCTGCGATCAGTCCTAATTTCTTTGGAACCACCATAATGCTCTTTTAGGCGCATTCGGACGCGCGCGTCTATCGCTCGACGCTACAAATCCCGCGCTTGGACGGGGCGTTTAGAAAGTCGAGCAAAGTTTCAACTTGGGCATTGCCGGCAAAGCTCTCGGCGACATCGGCAATCCGATCTTGAAGCGGGGTCACATCATCGCCAAACAGCATGTCAAAAGCAGCCAGCGCGTCTCTTATGTCGGCGGTCTTGTTGCCGCGGCGCTTAAAACCAATAATGTTGAGACCCTTTAAATGCGCTGGATTACCACTGGCCATCGCAAAGGGGATGACGTCGCGCGTTACCAGAGCTGAGGCACCTATGAAGGCGTAACTGCCTAATCTGGTGAATTGGTGCACGCCAGCAAGGCCACCGATATAGACCCCGGTGGCTAGGTTCGCGTGGCCACCAAGCGTTGCGCTGCGCGCCAAGATGCACTTATCGCCAACAATACAATCATGGGCAACGTGAGAGTTATCCATGAAAAAACATCCGTCGCCAATCTTAGTGACGCCAGCGTCCCGAGTGGAGCCACGATTCATCGTTACATGCTCGCGGATCACACAATCACGCCCAATCACAAGGCGTGTGTCACTATCGACATAGGGATGAATTTGGGGCGGGCCACCCAAAGCGGCGTAGGGCCAGACCTGTGTATTCTCGCCAATCTCTACGTGCCCGCAAGTTGTGACACTGCCGACGAGATGCACCCCTTTTCCGATCCGTGTCTGCGCCGATATCTGGCAAAAGGGGCCAATACTTGCTTCTGGGTGGATAACAGCCCCGTCAGCAATCACAGCAGAGGGATGAATGTCAGGGGTTGGCGCGCTCATTAAATGTCCACCTTCATGGCAGCCCATTGCGCCTCGCAAGCCAATTGGCCGTCAATCTCAGCTCGACCGGCAAATTTGTAAATATTGCGACGTCCCATTAGAACCTCAACTGACATGGATAGAACATCCCCCGGTCGAACCGGCCGACGAAACTTGGCCATCTCGACTGACATAAACATGATCCCCGAAACGGAAGGGTCTACTTTGAGGGACATAGACATCAAAACCGCGCTGGCTTGCGCCAGGGCCTCAATTTGCAAGACGCCAGGCATTAAAGGTCGTCCCGGAAAATGTCCCTGAAAGAAGGGTTCGTTGGCAGTGACACACTTTATAGCACGGATACTGGTCCCTTCCACATAATCAAAACACCGATCAACCAAAAGGAAAGGGAACCGATGAGGGATCAGCCTTTCTATATCTTCGCATTCAATGACCGCGCTCATATCATATCCTAATTTGCCTTTGGGCGTTTCGCATTATCTTTGACCAATCGTCTGACCGCAATGACTTCGCGGTGCCAGTTTTTGATCGGCTGAGCGGGGACGCCACCCCAATTTTCGCCCGCCGGAATGTCTCTGAAGACGCCGGCAGCAGCGGAGATCAACGCGCCATCACCCACTTTGGTATGATCGGCAATTCCAACCCGACCCCCCATCAGAACATTGTCCCCAATCTCGCACGATCCCGATATGCCGCCAAAAGCCGCAATGACGACACCGCGCCCGAGGTAGCAATTATGAGCAATCTGGGTGAAATTGTCGATCTTGCAGCCGATGCCCAACACGGTATCGCCAAAAGCGCCGCGATCGACAGCACATAAAGACCCGATTGAGACATTATCTTGCACTATGACTCGTCCCAATTGCGGCACGTCCACTGGCCCATCGGATGTGATCTCGACACCAAAGCCCGCTTCGCCGATAACGCTGTTAGAACCTATCGTGACATGATCGCCAATGTAGGCGCAAAATATCGTCACATTGGCACCAATTACACACCCGCGCCCGATAGCAACGCCCGGCCCGATTACACTATTGGGACCAATCCGTGTCCCCGCACCAATCTCGGCACCTGCACCAATACAGACATGATGACCAATGTTGGTGCCGTCTTCGATACTGGCCGTTTGGTCAATTTGGGGTGCCGATGGGGCGAGTTGACGGCGGGCCACAAGCGCGGCCGCCGCCAATGCAAAGCCTGCACGCGCTGAAGGAACGATTAAGGGTGCTACATGAGCAGGTAACACAAATGCGGAGCTAGCCCGCACTAAACATGCCACCCCTTGCGTTGAAACACTGCCAGCGGACTTCTTGGAAGTCGCCGTGCCTTTAAAATAGACGAGGCCGTTGGCTTCAACATCGTCCAATGGGCCGCAGGTCTGGATTTGCAGATCAGGATCAAAGCCGACCGGTAAAGGCGCGCCAACGATCCGCGCCAATTCACTCAAGGATTTCGGGCCCAAAAGCTCATAGAAACGCGGATCTATCATGAGCGGCGGAACCGCTTATCGCGGCGGCGCAGGACGAGCGGGCTGGCGCGGTAGGGGTGTTGTAGGCGTAGCGGGCACTGGTACCGGCGTCGGCGCGCCAGCAGCAGGAGCCGCGCCGGTGTTTTGGGTCGGCAGGGTTGCCCGAGTCACAGCAATTGTCTTAGTTGCTGCATTGAGACGGGTTACAAGATCAGTGGTGATATCAATACCAGGCACATAGGCCTCAACGCTTTGTGACTGCATCGCTACCAATCCATTGCGGGCCAACATCGTCGCACGCAAGACGGGGGTCAAGGCTTCGCTAAATGCACCCAAAGCACTGCGCTCAGTCAGTTCCAAGATGGCGCTGAGACGTTCCTGCTTTTGCTGGAATTGCCCGTATAAGCGCTGAAAACTTTCCTGACGGGCTTTAGCGGCAGGTGTTTGGGCGTCGGCGACGGATGTTCCGCGAATGGCCTCTAGTTCGCTTTGAAGCTGGCGTTGATCGGGTTCAAGCTCGCGGCGGATCTGATCAGTAATGGCTGCCAGTTTGTTACGCATGTCCACGCCTGCCAAACTTTGCGTGATCAGTTGATTGACGTCATAAACAACTATCGGGCTCAGGACAGGTGCCGCTGCAGGTGCCGCGGCGGGGGCAGCGGGGGCTGCGGCGGCTGGAGGCGTTTGTGCAAAAGCGGCGGTCGCACTCGATAAAGCTGCAACGCCGGCCAATAAGAAGCTGCGGATCATGAAAGTTACTCCTAGGGGATTTAGACGCCAAAAGGGCGCTTAGAAATTGGTTGCTGTTGAGAAGCGGAAGGTTTCAGCCTTGTCGTAGTCCTGTTTCAGGAACGGATTTGAGAAGTCAAAGCGCACTGGACCAAACGGTGATGTCCAGTTGACTGATAGACCTGCCGATGCCCGCAAGGCAAGCCCGTCACGGGTCACTTGGAAGATACCATTGCCAATATTGCCGCGTGGCTTGTCAATCGAATCTAGCCCCCCAAGCGTGCCGACATCCACAAACAAAGCCGCAGAAATCCCGTAAGATTCCGGCAAAGGTGTAGGAACGGTGAGTTCGAACGATGCGATTGCAAAGGTTTTTCCACCCAGTGCGTCCCCATATTGGAAAACAACATTAGGTGAGAACCCAGACGGTTGCGTCGCATCGACCGCGCGCGACGCAAAGATCGTCCGTGGACCAATGCCAGCGATTTCAAAACCACGGAATGTCTGACCGCCCTTAAAGAAACGATCATTAACCCTGATTGTATCACCACCGTAACCAGTTACGTGACCGGCCGATAGGAGTGCGCGAGCCGTCCAGCCGGGGAAGAGGCCCTGATAAATGCCCGCTGACAGTTCTGTCCGCAAATATTTTACACCGGTTAGAACACCTGCAATGTCCTGACTAATCGACAGGTCAAACCCTCGGGTCGGTCTGCGAGGGTCATTGCGTCGATCCCAGTTAAAACTGAACCCCGCCAGCGACGTCGTAAAGTTGCCGAGCGAACGGCAGACAGCATCTTGGGTGAGGACTGAACTGGTGCCACAGTTTGAGTTTGGAACTTCGATTGAATCGGTACGATAAGTGTACCGCAATCCAAGACTTCGATCCTCTGCTAAGGGGAAACCAGCGCGTAAACCAAAACCAGTCGAATTGGTCCGAAAGTTCGCCTCGCGTAGAAAGTCTTGTTGAACCGAAAACACATCAATACCGGCCGCAATATTGCGGCCCAGAAAGCGGGGTTCAGTAAAGCGAATATCGACGTTTCTCGTGCGGGAACTGGCGTTAACCCGAAACCGTAAAAACTGCCCGCGACCGCGCAAATTGCGCTGCGTCACCGAAATATCAAATTGATAGGATTCTTGAGATGAAAAACCCAAACCAAATGCCAGCTCACCTGTGGCTTGCTCTTCGACCTTAACTTCAACCACCGATCGGTCAGGCAACGAGCCGGGCTTTTCCTCAATCTCTACCTCTTTGAAGAAACCCAAAGCCTTTACGCGATTTTTTGAACGGTCAATGAGAACTCGGTTAAAGGCGTCTCCCTCTGACAATCGCATTTCACGGCGAATGACGGGGTCGAGCGTTCCTGAGTTCCCAATGATATCAATCCGCTCGATGTAAACTCGAGGCCCCTCATCGACATCAAAAACGATATTGACCTTGTTACCGTCGCGGTCGGCTACTTCCCGCGGGCGCACATCAACAAACGCATAACCAGACGATCCTGCCGCAAACGTAATGGCCTCTATCGCTTTTTCGACCAAATCCCGCTGAAACAATGCCCCCGTGCGAATGGGAACAAATCCTCGCAACAAATCCCCAGACAATTTGGAATTCTTCGTATTTACCGAAATGTCACCAAAGGTAAACTTTGCGCCTTCATCAACGGCGTAAGTGACAAAAAACGCCTTTTGATCGGGGGTTAATTCTGCGACGGCCGATTTAACCCGAAAATCATAATAGCCTTCGTTCAGATAAAACTTGCGCAATTGTTCCCGGTCATAATCCAGTTTGTCGGGGTCGTAATTGTCTTTATTCGAAAAGAACCGCCACCACGAGGATTCCTCGGTTACAACCTCACCTTTCAAACGCTCGTCAGAGAACGCCTTGTTCCCGATAAAGTTGACTTTACGAATGCCCGTCTCGGGCCCTTCGCTAATCTCGAAGATCAGGTCGACCCGGTTTTGCGGCAGAACTTTGATTTTCGGTGTAATGGTGGAAGCAAAGCGGCCAGAGCGGCGGTATACTTCCTGCATCCGCCGCACGTCAGCTTGAACTCGGCTTTGTGTAAACCACGAGCGCGGTTTAATCTGAACCTCTTTTTCAAGCTTGTCCTTAGTGACGGCGTTATTACCTTCAAAAAGGACCTGATTGATCGTTGGGTTTTCGGTGACTTTGACAATCAGCGCCTGGCCGCGCTGCTCAAACTCGACATTGGCGAAAAAGCCTGTGGCAAACAGGGTCTTCAGGGCGACGTCAATTCTCTCAGCATTAAAGGCTTCACCAGGCTGGATCGCTACATAGGCCAACACAGTTGCGGTTTCGATCCGCTGATTGCCCTCAACGCCTACTGAGGTAATGATTTGGGCTGGGGCTCGCGAAATTGGATCATCCTGAGCTAAGGCGTGACTGGTTGTAGCCATCATCAGCGTAAAAGCGGCGGCGCTGCTGACCAGCAGACGTTTGAAAGTTGCCATAAGTGGGCCCATTAAACCTTTTGATGACCGCAGCAATTAACCACGCTCAAACTTTGAAATGGCTGGATAGACAATTTGACGCCTCAAGCCTAGCCCGCTGCGCCTATGCCTTTCAGCATGTTGAACAGTCCAGCCCGATCCAAGTCTTGAAATGTTGCAAAAGCAAATAGACTGAGGATGCAGGCAAGCCCAAACCGATAGCTCACCGCCTGAATTTTTTCGGGTACAGGCTTTCCCCGCAGGGCTTCTGCGGCATAAAACACCAAATGCCCACCGTCCAATACAGGGAGAGGTAACAGGTTTATGAAACCAATTGAAATCGACAAGACCGCCATGAGCTGAACCAATCCAGTGGCGACAGACTCAAAGATTTGTACGGGGCTTGCATCTGATCCGGCTCCGTCAATGCCATTTTGGGTCACCTTGCCTGCGATCTGACCAATGCCTAAAGGCCCACTTAAATGACCCGCAGACATGCCCCCACGCACCAAGGCCGCCACAAACTGCACTTGAGTTTCAATGATACCCCAGGTTTTTTCACCGGCTCGGCCAATGGCTTCAATTGGATTATATCGACGATACTCAATCGTTTCTCGTGTAAAGCGGGTCTCAATACCCAAAAGCCCTTGGGTTTCCATGTCGCCAAAGGGTGTTTCGCGCTCGACGATCCTAGGTGTGGCTGTCAGGGGAACGGTTTCACTACCGCGTTTGACAAGTAGCTTGATCTCCTCGCCGCCAGAAACCATTACGACCGTCTGCAAGTCTCTGAAATCATCAATTTTGGCGCCATTGATTTCAACGACTTCGTCCCCTGCCTTCAGCCCCGCCGCGGCGGCAGCCCCATCTGGCAAAACACCAGAAATCACAGGACGTTGCACCGTTTCACCGAGGATTCCGTAAAACAGAGCAAAAACAAGTATGGAGAATAAGAAATTAGCGGCTGGGCCTGCAGCCACGACGGCAGCCCTCACCCCAACGGGTTGCGCGTAGAGCAAGCCTGACGATTTATCAGCGACGGGTTGGGTGAAATCAGGTGTTGAAGCCTCATCTTTGTCGCCGGTGAACTTCACATAGCCCCCTAACGGCAATGCGCTGAACCGCCATCTAATTCCCGCTTTGGACGTGCGAGCAAAAATCTCGGGCCCAAAACCGATTGAGAAACTGTCAACTTTGATCTTGAACCAGCGAGCCACTTGAAAGTGCCCAAACTCGTGAACAAAAACAACGACACTAAGAACCAACACAAATGAGATTGCGCTTATCATCAAGCCACTTAACTGATCCAACATCTGGCTTCCTCTAACTTTCCACTCGCGGACTAATGCGTATGAGCAAAACGACGACGAACGACATTGTCCCGCGCCATTTGTCGACCTGCGTCATCGGCCTCATGAACATCATCCAAAGAGCTTAATGCACCATCTATGCCAAGTCGGGCCGCATCTTCCAGTGTCTGCAATACAATTGCGGCGATTTCTGGAAAAGAAACATTACCATCCAGAAAGGCACGAACGGCGACCTCATTGGCCGCATTCAAAAGCGTCGGAGCCGCACCACCGCGCTTTAGCGCTTCTCGCGCCATACCGAGCGCAGGAAACGCATCAATATCCGGCTCTTGAAAGTCTAACCTAGCAATTTGTGCGAGGTTGAGCCGCGCGACAGAGGTCTTGATGCGCGCAGGCCAAGCCAACGCATGGGCAATAGGAATGCGCATGTCAGGCGCGCCCAATTGCGCCAAAACTGAGCCGTCATGATAGGCGACAAGACTATGAATGACAGATTGGGGGTGAACAAGAACGTCAATCTTATGTTCTGGCATATCAAATAAGAGCGCAGCCTCAATCAGTTCGAGACCCTTATTCATCAAAGTGGCACAGTCCACTGAAATCTTCTCCCCCATCGACCAATTGGGATGGGCGATGGCTTGGCTTGGGGTCGCTGCCGCGATTTGAGCTGGCGTCCAAGTCCGAAACGGCCCGCCCGACGCGGTCAGTATGAGTTTTTCGACAGTGTCGAGATCGTGAAGGACCTGGAAAATCGCATTATGTTCACTATCCACGGGGAGCAGTTTCGCGCCAGCCCGCTTCGCCGCGTCTAGAAAGACCGATCCTGCACAAACAAGGCACTCCTTATTGGCAAGGGCAATTGTCGCGCCGCGCTGTGCCGCCGCTAATGTGGGCGCGAGGCCCGCTGCCCCGACGATAGAGGCCATCACGAGTGACGCATGGCGTTGCGCGGCCTCGACCAAGGCCTTTGGACCGATGCCGATCTCAATGCCGGTGCCGCTCAACGCAGATTTGAGCTGATCGCCATAGGCTTCATCCGCTAAAGCCACATATTGAGCCTTATGAGCCACGCCAAGTCTGGCCAGTCCTTCCCAATCTTGATGAGCGGTAAGGGCTATGATTTGGAACTTTTGCGCCTCTCCTGATTGAGACGCCAAGAGATTAGCTTCGCCAACCACGTCCAGCGTTGCCCGCCCCACAGAGCCTGTGCAGCCCAGAATCGTAATTGAGCGAGGTGTCGTCATAACAGCGCCAGCTTAAGATCAGGTACAAGCATCATGAGAAAGACCAGCGCACAGGCGGCCGCCAAGTGACCATCAAGGCGATCAAGTATCCCGCCGTGGCCAGGTATAAATCGTGACGCATCTTTCACACCAAAATGGCGCTTGGCAAGCGATTCAACCAAATCACCGCCTTGGCAAGCCAAGGCTAGCACCGCACCGACACAAGCCCAAGCCATTACATCGGTTTGAGTGGCCAGTGCAAACAAAATGCCCGCCACGATCCCCGCACCTGTAGCCCCCAAAGAACCTGACCATGTCTTGTTGGGACTGATTGCTGGAAACAATTTGGGTCCCCCCATCGCTCGCCCGACTGCGTAAGCCATTGAATCAGTTGTCCAACAGATTGCGAATAAACCAAATAACAAAGTCCGCCCGGCCTCTTCACTGCCCCTAAGTCCAGCCAGTGCCCATCCTGATGCCGTCAGATAAACCGCCCCGATGACTGCCCAGAAGCCAGCCTTCTTTGACCATCCAATCAAAGACACAAAGAATCCCAACATACCAATAGCTTCATAATCTCTCGGCAAAAGAATGAGACATAAACCGCCAATCGCTGCAACCAGGGCCCTGAGCCACAGAAGTGTTCCGTCTGGGGATATCATGCGCCCCCACTCATAGGCGACGCCTCCCATGACAATGGCGACCAATATGGCCCAGCCGATGCCGCCAAACCAAGCGAAACTTACGGTCACAGACATCATAACAGCCGCTGACGCTATCCGCACTGGCAAGTCGTAAGCCTGGTCTTGAGCGTCGGCATTATGACTACTCACGCTGTCACAGCCCCGTAGCGGCGCTGGCGCAAGGCATATTGTTGAAGGGCGTTTTCCAAATCAAGTCGTCCAAAATCGGGCCACAAGGTGTCTACGACAAGGAATTCGGCATAAGCAGATTGCCAAATCAGAAAGTTAGACAATCTCTGTTCGCCGCTTGTGCGAATCACAAGGTCTGGGTCGGGCCAATCGTGGCTGGGCAAAAATGCGGATATGGTGTCAACATTGATGTCAGTAGGTGCCAAACTGCCATCAGCCACGCGCGCCGCAATGGCTTGAACGGCGGCGGCAATTTCAACGCGGCCGCCATAATTAAAGGCGATCACGAGGGTCATGATGTTATTAGTCGCCGTTTGCGCCTCGGCTTTATCAAACAAAGTCAGAATATCGGGTGGAACGCCCTCGCGCTGCCCAAGCACCCGAACCCGCACGCCAGATCGATCCAGTCGGTCGAGGTCAGAGCGGATAAAGCCGCGCAATAAGCCGAACAAGGCGTCAATCTCGTCATCCGGACGACGCCAATTCTCAGTGGAAAACGCATAGACTGTCAGGACTTCAATTCCTAAATCGCCCGCCGCTTCAACTGTGTTGCGAAGACTATCCACCCCGGCTTTATGACCGAAGGTTCTGGGCATGCCTTTAGCCTTGGCCCACCGCCCATTTCCATCCATGATGATCGCAATGTGGCGCGGGCGTGGCTGCCCGTTGGCATCGGCACGCGCGACACTCGCAGCCTTAACTGGCAAATTTGCGAGCGCCCCACCCACTCTTAAACCTGCATGATTTCGTCTTCTTTGGTCTTCACGGTCGCATCTACCATTTTGACATAAGAATCAGTTGTTTCTTGCACTTGGGTCGATAATTTCTTCAGTTGATCTTCGCTGATATCGCTATCTTTCTCAGATTTCTTTAGCTGTTCCATGGCGTCACGACGGACATTGCGGATCGCGACCCGCGCGGCCTCGGCATATTTGCCTGACAATTTGACAAGCTCGCGGCGGCGTTCCTCATTGAGTGGCGGAATGGGTATGCGCAACGTCATGCCGTCGGTAATGGGGTTTAAGCCAATCCCGGCGTTGCGAATGGCTTTCTCAACAACTTGCACCATCGACTTCTCCCAAACGGTGACAGTCAGCATGCGCGCTTCGGGCGAGGAAATTGCCCCCACTTGGTTGAGCGGCACCATTGATCCATAGCTTTCCACCATAACGGGCTCAAGCAGGTTCACATTCGCCCGCCCAGTCCGTAGGCCCTGATAATCGCTTTTGAGGGCGGTCACAGCGCCTTCCATGCGACGCTTTACATCATTGATATCAAAATCTGACATAGCTCATGTATCCGTAATTATCGTGCAGACGCCGGTACCCGCGAGCACTTGCGCCAAGCGGCCTGGCTGGCGAATGTTGAACACAATGACGGGGATCGCACTATCACGCATCATTGAAACAGCCGACGCATCCATCACCTTTAAGTTCTTGGCGAGAACCTCTGTATAAGTCAATTTTTCATAGCGGGTGGCGGTGGGATCTGTCTTGGGATCGGCAGTATAGACACCGTCTACCCCCGTACCCTTATAAAGAGCATCGCATCCCATTTCGGCGGCACGCAGCGCGGCACCGGTATCGGTGGTGAAGAATGGGCTGCCCAGACCTGCGGCAAAAATCACGATCCGCCCCTTTTCCATATGCCGCATCGCGCGACGGCGGATATAAGGCTCACAAATGGTCTGCATCGGAACCGCTGACTGAACCCGCGTATCCACCCCAATGCTTTCCAACGCCCCTTGAAGAGCCAAAGCATTCATAACGGTGGCCAACATGCCCATATAATCGGCCGTTGCCCGCTCCATCCCCTTTGCAGCGCCGGCAATGCCTCGAAAAATATTACCACCACCAATCACCAAACACAGCTCAATGCCTGTTTCTTGGGCCGACTTAACATCGCGCGCGAAAGCCAAGCAGGTATTCTGGTCGATGCCAAACTGACCATCACCCATCAGCGCCTCGCCCGATATTTTCAGCAAAATGCGGCGCGGGCGGGCGATTGCGTCGGTGCCGATAACACTCATAATTCCATTTCCTTGTTAATGCCCATCATCCAACCGGAAACCCCATGAGACCAGCCCTATTCTTACCCCAGCGCGCTTGTGACAGACACCTGGGGTGCTGCCAAGCTTGTGGAGGGTTTGTGGCTGCGGGGAACGCAGCGTAGCGAACCGCTGTCATCGGGTTTTAGGGTCTGTCCCGTCTTTTTTGAATCAAAAAAGCGGGATAAACAGGCCCTAAATCAGATATCCAGACGCGCAACCTGGTTCTAAAAGAACCAGACGCGCTCAAACTCAAGTACCTAGACGCGCAACCTGGTTCTAAAGGAACCAGACGCGCTC
>JBEINE010000013.1:0-28742 GCA_040378245.1 Hyphomonadaceae bacterium
ATCTCCTTGAGGCGTTGGGCCGTCTTGATCTTCTCCACCTCGCCAAACGTGAGCCCGGCTCTGGCCAAGACCCTCTCAAACGCTATTTCGAAGAGGTTTTCGCGGCCAAAACCCTTGATGAGTGGACGCAGTTTCTAAAGGAGGTCGATTTATGCTGGGCACCTGTTCGCACCCTTAAGGACGCAATGGATGATCCTTATACGCGTGCGCGGGGGATGGTGTTGACCGATAGGGACGGCAATAAGCATCTAGGCATACCCATTCGCTTCGCCCATGAGCCTGGTCGCGCCAAACTTGAGCTGCCCGACTATGGGGCTCATTCGCGGGTTCTCGCCAAAGAGGCTGGCCTGAGTCAGGCCCAGATTGATGCTTTGATTGCAAAAGGGGTGATTTAGGATTACCAATGTGGAGGTCGCTGCTCCTCTAAAGGTGGCGCGCCATCGTCGCCATCATGCTGTTTTGACAGCCGATCTAGCAATGTTTGCAGCCGCGCATTCAGCCGATCTATCTGATCTCCTTGACGCGCGACTTCGTCAGATAAGTCCTCGATCATGCGGCTCAAGTGTGAGATTTCGATCTCAGCTGCGTCTATTCGCTCTGCCATAATGTTCCTGAATCCACGGTTTGACATGATATAGCACTCTGCGTTTGTAAAGTCGGCCATACCCATCTGTCATGCTTTGGAATAAGTTTTGCGTTGCTCATCTTTTTCTCTAAGGTCCATAAGGCCACGCCCTTTACACTCCCGTGATCTTAGTTGAGACAAGCCATATGACACTGCCAACCCCAGCCCCTATACCCTTTATTGATCTGGGCGCTCAGCGTCGCCGGTTGGGTGATAAAATCCCGAACGCCATTACTAAAGTTGTTGAAAGTGGCGCTTACATCATGGGGCCGGAAGTTGGTTTGTTTGAAAAGCAATTGGCCGCATTTGGTCAGTGTGATTTTGCCCTGTCATGCGCAAATGGAACCGAGGCTTTAGTGTTGCCTTTGATGGCTTGGAATATTCGCCCGGGCCATGCCGTTTTTTGTCCAAGTTTTACCTTTGCCGCCACCGCTGAAGTCGTGCCGTGGCTGGGCGCGACCCCCGTCTTCGTCGATATCCTGCCTGATACCTATAATATGGACCCGGCTCATCTTGAGGCCGCCATTCTGGCGACACTTAAGGAGGGCAAACTGCAGCCAAAAGTCATTATCGCGGTCGATTTGTTTGGCCAACCGGCCGACTATCCAGCGATTTCCGCTCTCGCCACGAAATATGGCCTCAAGTTGATTGCCGATTCAGCGCAAGGCTTTGGCTGCACTTTGGAAGGTCATCATCCAATTCACTGGGCAGACGTGGCAACGACCAGCTTTTTTCCGGCTAAGCCCTTGGGTGCTTACGGAGACGGCGGCGCGGTCCTCACCAATGATGAGGAATTGTTTGACATTATGGATTCTCTGCGCGTCCATGGGAAGGCCGTGAAGGGCGATCTGATCGGCAAGACCTTCGATCATGATCCGAAGTATTTGAATATGCGGATTGGCATGAACTCACGCCTCGATACGATACAAGCCGCTATTTTGATCGAAAAACTCGCGATATTTGCAGACGAAATTGCCGTACGCAATAAAGTGGCGGCGCGCTACGCGGCAAAACTCAAGGATGTTACAAGCGTCCCGCAGGTCATATCAGGCGGGGTATCAACGTGGGCACAATACACGATTGAGATCGACAATCGCAACGGCCTGGCGGCCCTCGCCAAAGCCCGTAACATTCCCACCGCTGTCTATTACCCCATCCCGATTCATCGACAGAACGTCTATTCGCACTTTCCAGTCGGGCCCGGTGGCCTACCAGTGAGTGATGACAAGGCGCGCAGGGTTATCAGTCTGCCCATGCACCCTTATCTCGACGAAGACACTCAAGACCGTGTGATCGCGGCTATCATTGACTTCGCCAATGGTGCCAATTCCTGAATTAGATAGCGTTAGCCCCGAACCAAGGCATTAGAAGAAGTAGCGTCTCAATTTGCGGTTCAATCACTGCATTTGCGCGTCTAATGGATCGGCCAATGCCAACACTTAACGCGTCGCACGACAGTCTCGCGAGCGTTGGATTATTCTACGCCTCTAATCAACCCGCACCAATAATCCAAGCCGCTCCCTTTGCATTTTGTATTATTTTTATAGCGTTTGTCCTATCAAGTGTAACAACGAATGCATGATGAACGCTTAAAACAAGCTCTTGGAGTTTCTGATCGTTTTCTAGATTATCAATTTTCAGACCTATTTCTCTGCATTTCGGCGCTAAGAAATGGTGGCCATGTTCCGAAGTACCCTCGTAATCCATTAGTTTTGAAACCGTCTCAACCGCTCTGTCTGCCGCGTCGTCGAATTCAGCAAACATATTGTTGGAAAGCCATTCAGTCACCATTGATTTACTTCCCTTAATCGAGCGCTCGCAATCAAGAATGAAATTTGGTGGATAATTTGAAAATACCTGTTGCCAAAGGAGCTGCTTTAAGGGCTCAGCCTTGATTTCAACGATCGCGCGATCAATCTCTGCGATGATACCGAGTGCAGCAAACCCTCGTATTTGAGGATCAGTGGGACCTAACGATGAATGTTTTCCAAGCACAATGGTTCTGGCACTGCATGCGATCATCGTGCCAGCGGAAAGTGCGATATGGGGTACAATTACCCGAAGGTCCTTGCCGAACATAGAATACAGATATTCTACAATCGCCCGTGTCGCTTCAATACCGCCGCCCGGGGTGTGCAATATCAAATCTAAACCGCGCGATCGATCTACTTTATGCACGACGGCCATTAGACCATTCATGTCTAAATCGGTGATTGCGCACTCTGGATGTACGCCAGTTGGTAACTGTTTTTGCCAATACCCTGAGTAGTAGGCTATAACCGTCCTATTGACGTAGGTTTCTAGTTCCAAAATATATTTAAGCCGGACCTTGTCGCAGGCATTAGGGTCTGGGTCATTGTTAACTTCGAGATTGATTTCGTTCCAAGAAGGCATCGCGCTTCACTGTCTCCGAACTAACTGTTACCGGAGTGTAGCTCCCGTAACCGGAAAAAAATTTCGGATCCGCTTTAATTGCGCCTATGGCGATTGTGGAAACGAAGGCAGCGTCGGTATTGAGCTCGATGCCAATGTCTCTGAGCGCTGTTTCGCGAGTCATCTCAACCCTCCGTCTTTTATCAAAGCCAAATCAATACGCCATATGCCCATTGGGTCTGATAGTTGTCAAAGCACGCACATTTCTGCCTTACGATTCTAAAAAAGAGTCAATGAGCTTTAAAAAATTAAAATAGTTTAGAATTTATTACCCCGGTGCCACGAAGGTTGCTGCAAGATACATCTAGAAACTCGCGGAATTGCGAGATTTTCTTCTACATGTAGGCTAGCCGTTCATGCAGATAGTTTGCAGCAATGTCCTGATCAGCGAAGTTTTTGAACTCACACTCCACACGGGATAGACAACCCGTTTCTGTTTCCATCAATTCAAGCTATAAGAAAAACTGGAATGCCGAGGAGAGCGTAAATGGATTTGGGACAGCGGGTGCGCCATATGTTGGCTGAGATCAAACGAAACTTGACGCCACGTGCGAAGACCGACCCATTTGGTGTCACGACTGATGCGCCTTTGGCGGCAAGTTCTGGGGCCAATGGCACAAAAAAGGCGCTCAGCTGGAAAGTCTGGGCCGTCTTGGCTTTCTTGGCGCTTCTGCCTGTCTATTATTCTATTGGCGCGATTAGCACGCATCGCATCAATGATGACTTGAATTTTAAGGCGGCAGATGGCGGTCCCGGTACCTCTAGAACCATTGCGGTCATTGCAGGTCTGATCAATCGCGAAGTCAATTTGACGGCTTGGTCACCCAACACCCAACCATTCCAGCCCGCCGCACTTCTCCGATACGGCGGCAATATGGTGAATTTTCAATCGGGTATCATTAAAGCCCTCGCCACTGTCACATTAGAGATAGACAGCCAAGTCGGCCGAACACGCGGCACCTCGGCCGCCGATCCTGATCTCGGGCGGGCTCGCGAAGGCCTGTCACGTCAGCCCGATACGTGGTTGCTCGACCCATTGCCCACGTCTTCAGCCGATCAGGAATATCGCAAAGCGCTCGTTTCTCTGCAAGCCTATAACAAGCGCGTCGGCGATGGAACCGCTATATTTGACGTGCGGGTCGACAGCCTGCAGGCCGTTCTCAACCGCACCGCCTTGGATATTGGATCGTCATCAGATGCTCTTGAGAAACAGATCACCGCTGGGCGGAAAGTCTTTATTGATCGTCGCGCTGACAAGCTCTTTTATTTCGTGAAGGGCCAATCCTATGCCTATTTCATCGTCTTGCGCGCCTTACGGGAAGACTTCAAAGATGTCATTGCTGAACGTCGTGTGGGCGGCCTTTATGAAGCCATGCTGACAGATCTAGCGATTGCGGCGAGCCTTAGGCCGCTGATTGTCCAAAATGCATCGCCAGAGGCGATGCTCATGCCCAATCATTTATCAACGGAGGGCTTTTATTTGTTGCGCGCGCGGGCGAAATTGCGCGAGATTAGTGATGTGATTGCCCGTTAAGTTCAGCGATGTGGCCAGATCCAATTTGTAGCAATCGGGGCGATAATAAATGGTTGAGCGAAAACTGCTCTGTATCGCCGACGACAGCCCTGAATGTCGCGACGCCGTCTATTTCGGGGCCTTACGCGCAGCACGCACGCAAGCCAAACTCATCATTATGCGCGTGATTGAACCTATGGACCCAGGACTTTGGGCTGCTATGGGCGAGGCCATGCGTGAGCGCCTGCGACTTGAGGCTTTGGCTGATCTTCAGCGATTGTCGGACGTCGCCTGGGCAGCGGCGGCCATGACCCCAGATTTGATTGTCAGAGAAGGCGGTTTTGAAAATGAAATTCGTGCCCTGATTGACACGACCCCGAGTGTCAAAACCTTATTATTGGCCGCCTCTGCTGGCCGAGGTGGGCCTGGACCCCTTGTGAGTGCGGCATTGCGTGGGGGCTTCGGTTTTGGAGCCCGGGCTGTGGCGATCATGATTGTTCCAGCCGGCCTTAGCGACGCCGCCCTAGATGAATTGGCAAGCTGACCGGTGGACCAAAGATCGCGCCTTGAAGCATCAAAACGGGTTTGGTTTCCATGAAAACAAACTTGCGCTCCACACTTTTGAAAGAAGGCCAGTTTTACACTGTTTTTTAGCTCCAAGAGACCGTGAATGGCTTGTCTTATGACGATCCTGCCCTTTTGCGATAATAGAAGGGTGCTGCTGGTGGCCTCGAATACCACCAAGAGCGGGAGGGGATGGATCGTGGAGTGACTGGCCTGATGGGGCCGAGCTAGAGTTTGATCACCCCCTCTCTTCCCGCAGGCCTGAACGGATACTTTAGAGCATCTCGCGTAAAATCTGAACCAGATTTTCGCAAAAAAGTAGGCTCTGACTCAAAGTTCTAGGGCGACCTGAGCGCTTCCAACACGAAGCGCGGCGCCCTAGCGCGGGTCGCCTTCGTCGTCTTCAACTGGGATTTCGCCGATGTCGTCGTCAATCAGGTCTTCGTCATCTTCCAAGAAGGGGACTTCATCATCGCCAGCGGTTGGATCATCTTCATCGAGGTCTTGTTCGGAGAAGCCTTCTGGCACTTCCCCACCAGCCGTTCCCTGATTGACAGGGTCACCGTCTTCATCATCGTCCAATTCCAGTGGGGCTTGGTCGACGGCAGCAGCATCAAGCTCTGCGGTGACCTCTTCGATTTCCACTTCTTCCTCATCGGCGTCTGGATCGGTGATCTTGTTTGGACCTTCCTCGTCATCTTCCTCAGCTTGGGCGGCGAGCTTTGGATCAAAGGCGGTCAAGCGCGCTTTGGCCCGTTTGGCTTTGACGGCCTCGTCTTCTGGGTCAAACACGTTCGCACATTTGGGGCATTGCGCCGGGCGTTTATGAAGATCATAGAATTTTGCGCCGCAAGAGGGGCACAATTGCTTTTCGCCAAGATCAATTTTAGGCACTTTGAGGCTCCACCGGCGGATCGCCGTTTTTGGGGGCGTGATATGTGAGGGGGAGCGCTTGCCACGTTCACAGGGGCCTGTCAAAACCTGAGTTGCAGTGAGACGTCCTCAAGCCGCCGACTGGCTGCGAAGATCGGCCAAAACATCAAAAAACGTCGGAAACGTCTTGGACGTACAGCCAGGGTCTTCAATGTCCACCCCTTCATTGGCAATGCCCGCGATTGCCAGCGACATCGCCATACGGTGATCATCATAAGTTGCCACCTGCGCGCGACGCAGCTTGGAGGGTTTAATCAAAAGGCCGTCTTGACGCTCTTGGACATCGGCGCCCATCGCGCGCAGCTGTGTTGCCATCGCGCTGATGCGGTCGGTTTCCTTCCACCGATTGTGCTCAACCCCAGTGATCAAAGTGGGTGATGAGGCGTTGGAAGCAATGGCTGCCAAGGTTTGCGCCGTATCGGAAATCGCATTCATGTCTATCGTCATGCCGACCAATTGTGCGGGCCCAGTAACGGTCAGCCCTCGCGCGTCATCCTCCACCGTCGCGCCCATTTCTGCCAAGGCGTCAACAAATAGCGCGTCGCCTTGAAGGGCAGCGCGCGACAGATTGGGAATGGTCACTTGCCCGCCCGTGACAGCCGCCGCGGCAAAGAAATAGGACGCGCCCGATGCATCAGGCTCAATAACATAATCGGGCTTGGCTTTATAGACTTGCCCCGCTTTCACAGTGATCACGTTTGGCTGTGGCCGCGCAACTTCAACGCCCCAATCCGCCATCATGGCAATCGTCATAGCGATGTAGGGCTCAGAGACGATGGTGCCGGTCAGCTCAATGCGCGTGTCATTTTTCGCATAGGGAGCAACCAATAGTGCAGCGCTGACTTGTTGGCTGGAACGGACCGGGTCGAGCTGCATGAGGCCGCCTGGCAAGCCATGGCCGGTGAGAGTGAGGGGAAAATAACCGGCCTCGCCTTCATAAGTGACCTCGCTACCTTGGGCGACCAATAGCGAAACCAAATCCCCCATCGGCCGCTTGCGCATCGCGGCTACACCATCAAAATGAACCGGAAACGTGCTGAGGCCGCATAGACCCAGCAAAAAGCGTGATGAGGTGCCTGAATTTCCAAGCCACAGCTTAACAGGTTCAGTGGCGGGGATGGGGAAAGCCCCGCCACAGCCTGTAACTGCAAAAGTGTTGGCAACTCGGTCATGATGGACCTCAAAGCCCAGTGCCTTGAGGCAGGTGGCGAGAATAATCGTATCATCACTGTCGAGCGCGCCCCTCAAAACAGAGGTTCCGTCTGCCAAGGCCGCCATCAAAAGGGCGCGGTTGTTGATACTCTTGGACCCCGGCACAGTCACTTGACCGCGTGCGGGAGCCTTAAAGGCTGGGACATAGAGGGTGTGCATGCGCCCGTGTCTAGACGGTTAAGCGCCATTTTCAAGACTTTATTGCTGCCCTAGATTTGTGCGAGGGCCTTGACCCGTGCGCTGAGCTGCGCGAGCACAGGGCCATTACCACCATAAAGATACGGATAGATTTCCTGGACATGATTTCCCCAAGATGATCATTGCAGTTGATGGCCCTTTAGCCGCTGGAAAAGGCACAATTGCGCAAGCCTTGGCGACCCAGCTTGGTTTGCCCTTTATGGATACCGGCAAACTCTATCGGGGGGTGGCGCTGCGTGTTTTGGAAGCGGGTGGTGATCCCGATGATGTGTCGGCGGCCCTGCTGGCGGCAGAGGCGCTTGATATGACGGGCATTGATGAGGTGAGCTTGCGCGCGCCAGCGGTGGCGGCAGGGGCCTCCAAGGTTGCCGTGTTTCAACCTGTCAGGCGCGCTTTATTTGATCTTCAACGCAATTTCGCCCTCCAAGCTGGCGGCGCTGTGCTCGATGGCCGCGATATTGGGACGGTTGTCTGTCCTGAGGCGGATGTGAAACTCTATATTTTCGCCACCCCAGAAGAACGGGCCGCGCGGCGGCAAAAGGAATTAGCGTTGGCTGGCGAAATCATCTCGTTCGATGATATGTTGGCGCAAACATTGGAGCGCGACGCCCGCGACAGCCAACGCACTGATGCCCCCCTTAAACCTGCGCAGGGAGCCTACTTGCTCGACACCACTGGGTTGAGTATAGAAGGCGCTGTGGAAAAGGCTCGCTTGATCGTGGATCGTGCGCTTCTGGCCAAAGGCTAGGTGCGGCGGTTGCGAAAATCCAACAATCGGGTTCCGCCTAAATATGAGTTAAAGTGACGATTTCAGTTTAACGCGCTCAAAGCGTGGGGCTTGAAGGCCGCAGGACCTTTCAATCTTAACTGTTAGAAGCCGCCGGCGAACCCGGCCCCTTGTCCTGCATCATGCCATCTTTCATCAACTCGGAGACATATATCAACATGAGCGAAACGCTCCTTAACCCCAGCCGTGACGACTTCATGTCACTTCTCGAAGAATCCTTTGGTGCCCGCGGGGGTCTAACTGAAGGCAAAGTGATTTCAGCAACCGTCGTCTCGACAGAGAATGATTTTGTGCTCGTTGATATTGGTCTTAAAACCGAAGGGCGCATTCCATTGCGCGAATTCGGTCTTGAAGGCGCAACACTTAAAGTCGGCGACACCGTTGAGGTTTATCTCGACCGCATCGAAAATGCCCTAGGCGAAGCCGTGGTCAGCCGCGAAAAAGCGCGCCGTGAAGAGGCTTGGACCCGCCTTGAGAAAATCTTTGCAACCGGTGAGCCAGTTGATGGCGCCATTGTTGGCCGCGTGAAAGGTGGCTTTACCGTTGATCTGGGCGGCGCCAATGCGTTTTTGCCCGGCAGCCAAGTCGATATTCGCCCTGTGCGCGATGTCGGCCCGCTCATGAACATCACACAGCCTTTCGCAATCTTGAAAATGGATCGCCCTCGCGGCAATATCGTGGTCTCGCGCCGTTCGATCTTGGAGCTTGACCGTGCCGAAGCCCGCACTGAAATCGTTGCAGGCCTTGCCGAGGGCGAAATTCGCGACGGCGTTGTCAAAAACATCACTGATTATGGCGCGTTTGTCGATTTGGGCGGCGTTGACGGTCTCTTGCACGTGACAGACATGTCGTGGAAGCGGATCAGCCACCCGAGCCAAGTCCTCAATGTGGGTGATACAGTCCAAGTTCAGATCGTCAAAATCAATCCAGATACGCAACGCATTTCTCTCGGCATGAAGCAATTGCTGATTGATCCTTGGGATGGCGCGGAAGACAAATATGGTGTTGGCGCCCGTCATTCTGGCGTGATCACCAATATCACCGATTATGGCGCGTTTGTTGAGCTTGAATCAGGCGTTGAAGGCCTTGTCCACGTCTCTGAAATGTCCTGGACCAAGAAGACCTTGCATCCCTCCAAAATCGTCAATCCAGGCGATGAAGTCGATGTCATCGTCATAGACGTCGATGGTGACAAGCGTCGTATCAGCCTTGGCATGAAGCAAGCCCAGCCTAATCCATGGGATGCCTTTACCACAGAGCACCCAATCGGCTCGACCATTTCAGGTGAGATCAAGAATATCACCGAATTTGGTCTGTTCGTCGGTGTGAACGAAGAATTGGACGGTATGGTGCACATGTCAGACATTGACTGGAACCAAGCCGGCGAAGAAGCGATCAAAAACTACAAACGTGGCGATATGGTCGAAGCCAAAGTTCTCGATGTCGATATCGACAAAGAGCGCATTTCGTTGGGCATTAAGCAAGTCACGTCCGATCCATTTGCAACCGAAGCCTTTAAGCGCGGCCAAACCGTCACCTGCACGGTCACTGAAATTGCCTCAGGTGGCATTGAGGTGTCCATCGGGCCCGATAACACAATGAAGGCCTTTGTCCGCAAGTCTGACATTTCGCGTGATCGTGGTGAGCAGCGCCCCGAACGCTTTGCGGTTGGTGACCGCGTCGACGCGGTTGTCACCGCTATCGACAAAGCAACGCGCAAAGTCTCAGTCTCGATTAAGGCGCTTGAAATGGCTGAAGAGAAGGATGCAATTACTCAGTTTGGATCGTCAGATTCAGGCGCCTCCTTGGGCGATATTCTCGGCGCGGCTTTGCGCCAGAAGGAGCAAAAAGACTAGTTGCCTCAATCCTTGTGAAATAGGGTAGAAAAAACGTTTGACAAATGCCAAAGGCCAGAGCCATGCTCTGGCCTTTGTTGTTTTACGTTAAATTGGGGAATTTTTCACAAGGGTGGGTTGCTTTACCCTTGTTTTTCGCTGTTATGTGCCAGAAACACGCCTTAAAGGGGTCTTACGTCTATGTTGCGGTCAGAATTAGTTGCCAAACTTGCAGCGGAAAACCCGCATCTCTTTCACGGAGACGTTGAGCGCGTTGTGGATACTGTGTTGGAAGCGGTAACCCAAGCACTAGAGAATGGTGATCGTGTGGAATTGCGGGGATTTGGCGCTTTCTCGGTCCGCTCACGCGGGGCCCGACAGGGCCGCAACCCTCGCACGGGGGAAAGTGTGGCGGTCAGTGCCAAGCATGCGCCATTTTTTAAGGCCGGCAAAGAATTACGCGCCCGCCTGAACGGTGGGATAGACCCCGGAGAATAAAGCCGTTACGTCTATTTTGAGTTGAGATCAATCTGCCGCTCTGCTTATCGCTTGGGTTCGTGTTATCGCGCAAAGGAAATGCAGGATGTCGATCATCAGTGAGTTTAAGGCCTTTATCGCTGGCGGCAACGTTGTTGAGTTGGCAGTTGGTGTTGTGATCGGCGCCGCATTTGGAAAAGTGATCACAGCCATTGTCGACAAGGCGATCATGCCCATGGTTGGTCTTTTGACGGGTGGGGTTGATTTGTCGGGGATGAAGATCATCCTTCAAGCGGCGGATGCGACGGCCAAAAGGGTGGAAGTCGCTATTGGCTATGGCGATGTGATTGCGGCGCTTATTCAATTCGTCATCGTGGGCTTTGTTTTGTTCCTCATTCTCAAGGCCTATAATAAGATCAAGTCGCCACCGCCCCCTGTGGTCGTTGGCCCGACGCAAGAACAATTGCTGAGCGAGATTCGCGACCTTCTTAAGAAATAATCGCGCCACTTGTCCTTTGTTTTGTGGCCAGCTGGCCTATAATGAGAATTATGCGTCCTCTCCAAGTGAAAATCTGTGGCTTAACAACGAAGGCCCATGTCGACACAGCGCTTGATGGCGGTGTTGATTTTATTGGCTTTATGACATTCCCCAAAAGCCCCAGACATATTGAGCCTAAAGCGGCCCAGCCATTGGCGGACTTGGCGGCGGGCCGGGCGGAAACCGTGTCGATCATGGTGAACCCAGACGAGGATCTTATCGAAATCGTGCTACGTGACCTTCGCCCTGATTACATTCAGCTTCACGGCACCGAAACCCCGCAATTTTGTGCCGCTTTGCGCAGCCGTGGTGTCGGGGTCATCAAAGCGTTTGGTGTGTCCTCAAGCGCCGATCTTCAACATGTGCAGCCCTATTTGGGCGCTGTCGACATGATATTGTTTGATGCCAAACCCCCAGTGCAAGCCGATATTCCAGGTGGTCTAGGTGAGCCTTTTGATTGGGGCGTCTTAAAGGACTATGAGACATCTGTGCCGTGGTTTTTGTCAGGCGGCTTAACGCCTGCCAATGTGATGGCGGCCGTGAATGCGACAGGTGCCAAAATGGTCGATGTGTCCTCTGGTGTTGAGCGCGCGCGCGGCCTAAAGGATGACGCCTTAATTCGTGCCTTTTTGGCGGCGGCAAAAGCGGACAGATAAACCAAATGGATGCACGTAATAGCTGGGGCGCATATCCCGATGCCAATGGCCGCTTCGGCGAGTTCGGCGGGCGCTTTGTCGCAGAAACCTTGATGCCCAATATTCTGGCTCTGAATGAGGCCTATGAAGCCTCTAAACAGGACCCCAGCTTTCAAGCCACTTTGGATGTTTTCCTGCGCGACTATGTTGGCCGACCAAGCCCGCTTTATCATGCTGAGCGTTTAAGCGATCATTTTGGTGGTGCTAAGATTTATTTTAAGCGCGATGAGCTTAATCATACCGGTGCGCACAAGATTAATAATTGCATGGGCCAGATATTTCTGGCGATGCGGATGGGCAAAACGCGGATTATCGCCGAAACCGGTGCTGGTCAGCACGGCGTCGCCACAGCCACTGTCTGCGCCCGCTTTGGCCTGCCATGCGTCGTCTATATGGGGGCCACAGATGTTGAGCGCCAAAGCCCCAACGTGTTTCGCATGAAGCTTTTGGGGGCTGAAGTGCGCCCGGTTGATGCCGGTACAGCCACCCTCAAAGACGCCATGAATGAGGCGCTGCGCGATTGGGTCTCAAATCCCGACGACACTTTTTATATTATCGGCACGGTTGCTGGCCCTCACCCTTATCCCGCCATGGTGCGCGATTTCCAATCCGTCATTGGCCGCGAAACTAAAGAACAAATGTTAGCGCGCGAGGGTCGCCTACCCGATGCTTTGGTGGCATGCATTGGCGGGGGGTCCAATGCGATTGGCCTTTTCCATCCGTTCTTGGAAGACGAAAGCGTCAAAATCTATGGCGTTGAAGCAGCAGGTCACGGCATTGAGACAGGCTTGCACGCGGCCGCTCTAACCGGGGGGCGTCCGGGCGTGCTCCATGGCAACCGGACTTATTTGTTGCAAGATGACGATGGCCAGATCATTGACGCGCATTCTATTTCGGCAGGCTTGGATTATCCGGGCGTCGGCCCCGAACATGCATTTTTGAAGGATACCGGTCGTGCGACTTATCTGTCGGCTACCGATGATGAGGCTTTGGACGCCTTTCAATTGTGCGCGCGCTTAGAAGGCATATTGCCCGCTTTAGAGCCCAGTCATGCATTGGCGCGGGTGGGCGAGATCGCCAAGGATGTCGGCAAGGGGGGGCTTGTCGTCATGAATCTGTGTGGCCGCGGTGACAAGGATATTTTCACCATCGCCAACGCTTTGGGGGCCAAAATATGAGTTTTTGGAACGCATGACAGTCGCTCGTCTCACCGCCGCATTCGACACCGCTAAGTCTGAAGGCCGAGCCGCCTTTGTTGCTTATATCATGGCTGGTGACCCTGATTTTGACACGTGCGCGGCCATTCTCGACGCCTTGCCTGGGGCTGGCGTCGATGTGATTGAGCTGGGCTTTCCCTTTACCGATCCAATGGCTGACGGCCCCAGCATTCAGCGCGCTGGGATTCGGGCTTTGGCTAATGGCACCACTTTGACCAAGGTTTTGGCCTTGGCGAGCGCCTTTCGCGCGAAACACCCCACAACACCCTTGATCCTAATGGGCTATCTCAACCCGATTGAGACGATGGGCCATGATGAGTTTGCGCGCCGTGCCAATCTGTCCGGTGTGGATGGGGCGATTATCGTCGATGCGCCGCCCGAAGAAGATCACGATTTGCGCACCGCGATGGGGAAGCAAGATTTAGCACTCATTCGCTTGGCCACACCCACGACTGATGCCGCACGTCTGCCCGCTGTCATCTCAGGGGTTCGTGGCTTTGTCTATTATGTGTCGGTGGCTGGAATTACAGGTGATAAAGCGATCACGACGGGCGATATTGCTGGCGCCGTCGCCAAATTGCGCGCCGCTTCAGGCCTGCCTGTCGCGGTTGGCTTCGGGATCAGAACGCCACAGGCGGCGACGAACACAGCCCGCATTGCCGACGGGGTTGTGGTGGGCTCAGCACTCGTTGATGAGATTGCCAAGGCCGTCCAAACGGGTGGCGATCCGGTTCAAGCCGCCGCGGCATTTTGTCGAATTCTGTCAGACGCTATAAAGGCCGCGCGTATGGGGCAAGCTCTATGAGTTGGATTGATCGCATTCGGCCGGGTATCAATAAGCTCCTGCAAAAGCGCGAGAGCCCTGATAATCTTTGGGTGAAGGATCCAGAGACGGGGGATATGCTCTATAAAAGCGACCTCGAAAACAGCCAATGGGTAACCCCTTCTGGCCGTCACATGCGCATCGGTCCTGAATTGCGCTTTCGATATCTGTTTGACGGGGAAAGCTGGCTGGCGATTGATACGCCCCGCGTTGCCGAAGACCCTCTCAAGTTTAAAGACGATAAGAAATATGTCGACCGCCTGAAAGACGCGCGCCTGAAGGCGGGCCGGGACGACGCGATGTCGATTGGCTATGGCAAAATCGCAGGTTCTCCGGTTGTGGTCCTTGTGCAGGATTTTGGCTTCATGGGCGGATCGCTCGGCATGGCCGCGGGCGAAAGCTTCATCAAGGCCGCCGAAGAAGCGGTCGCGCGCAACTGTCCGATGATTTGCTTTACAGCGGCGGGGGGTGCGCGCATGCAAGAAGGCATTTTGTCACTCATGCAAATGCCGCGCACAACTTTAGCCATTGACGGTCTCAAGCGCGCGGGCTTGCCCTATATTGTCGTGCTGACCGATCCAACAACGGGGGGCGTTACGGCCAGCTATGCGATGCTGGGCGACGTTCATATCGCCGAACCCGGCGCGCTCATCGGTTTTGCAGGCCCCCGCGTAATCGAACAAACCATCCGCCAAAAGCTCCCTGAAGGCTTTCAACGCTCTGAATATCTGCGTGAACACGGCATGGTCGACATGGTGGTTGATCGGCGCGAATTGCGCGAGACATTGGGCCGGATTTTGGGTTTGTTGAAGCATTAAGGGCTATCACATCTTTGGATCGTTCTGTATGAAGATCCCTCATGGCGCGGATTAAAACCTAATTTTGGCAATTTTTTTACCAAAATGCGCTTTTAGTTTGGTCTGGATAGGGATTTGAACTCATGCTGCTGCGCTTCAAAGTCAAGAACTACAAGTCGCTTTATCGGGAACAGGAGTTCTCGATGGTGCCACTGAAAAGCAAGGCTGGGGAAAGCGCTCTACCGGTGGCTTTGATTTATGGGCCAAATGCTTCGGGCAAGAGCAATTTGGTTTCTGCATTGTCATTCATGTTTTCGGCTTTGCGTGAGCCAGACTTCCGAGATGCAAGTTCATCCGGCCCAGAGGTTCCTAGATTTAGGCTAGCCGCTAGTTCAAGATATGAAACGAGTACTTTTGAGGTTGACGTCCGAATTGACGGCGTCAGATACAACTACGGATTCGTAGTCGAGGAAGATAGGTTTGTTGAAGAATGGCTCTACGCGTTTCCACATCATCGACGAGTTGTCTATTTTGAAAAGAGGCGCAGGGAAAAAATCCAATTTGGCGACAAATTGAGAGGCAAACTTGCTGAGATCGAAAAGTATCCCTCTTGGGGAAGACTCTATCTGCCAATCGCTGGAGCCTTCGGGAATCAACAACTTGAGCCCATTTGGCGATATTTTGCAGATACAAAGATGTTAGATGAGATATGGATGACGCCCACGGCCATTTCGCGGTTTCTTGCAGAGAGTGGCGCTGTCAATGCGCGAACCATTGATTTTTTGACAAAGATGAATACTGGAGTTTTCGGGCAGAGGCTCCGAAGTAATGGAGGGCCTTCGGGATCACCGGAAACACCAGCTGAAATAATAGACACCAATTCAATTTTCAGGGATGGCGTCCCATGGATTGAATTGGGTCATAGAAATGACAAAGGTGAGATTGTGTATTTCTCACCTTCAATGGAAAGCAGCGGCACTGCGCGTTTATTGTTATTGCTCGATAGAGTTTTTGAAGTGCTTGATCGCGGGCAATTACTCATTATCGACGAGATCGACCTGAGCCTGCATACCCGCGCGTGCGAGGCAATTTTTCAACTATTCACGGACCCAGAGATTAACACCAAGGGCGCACAGCTGATCGCCACAACCCATGACACCAACCTAATTTGCTCGCCACAATTAGGGCGCGATCAAATTTGGTTTGCCGAGAAAGATGCAACGGGTGCAACAGAGATTTATCCCTTGTCTGACTTCAAAGTTAGAGAGAATGACAATTTTGAGCGAGGCTATTTAAGGGGTCGCTTTGGCGCATTGCCGTTTGCCGGCGACCCTTCTGAATTATTTCGATCTATGAGGGTAGACAATGACGAGACGGTCTAGCGACCTTCGTCGTCGCCCCCCAACAAGGGAACCAAAGGCACGAATTGTGCTGGTTTGCGAAGGCAAGAACACTGAGCCTGATTATTTCAACGCGTTGAAAGCGGGCCTCAATAAGCAGTCAGTTGACATCAGACTGGTTCGAGGCGCAGGCGTACCAATGAGTGTGGCAAAAGCGGCTCACGAAGAAATGAGGGAACTGAAAAACTCAGTCGGCAATGAGAAAGATAGAGTCTGCGCCATTTTTGATCGTGATGACCATCCAGGTTTTGAGGCAGCAATAGCTTTCTGCATCAGAAACAAAATAATGGCTGGCTATACCAATCCCTGCTTTGAGCTCTGGCTTATCTGGCATTTTGAGAATTATGGAGCTGACGCGCACCATACTGAGATCCAAAGAAAGTTTTCGGCTTTGGCGCCAGACTATGATCATGCCCGCAAAAAGACGGCCGATTTTTCCAGATTGATGCATCGGGTGGATGAGGCTTGTTCTTGGTCGAAACACCATTTCCACGCCCGCGCGGCTGAAGGCGCGCAATATGGTGCACCATCTAGCCAGCTTCATGAAGTCATCGATTGCATTAGGAGTTTTGATTGATCTTTTGATCTTGCCGTGGTGACCTTTTAATTGATATAGATATATATCATTTAACACACAGGTGCGCAGCCCTTGATCATCGCGACGGCAAGTTTGCTCCACATTCTGGTCTTGGTCTATTGGCTGGGCGGCGATTTGGGTGTGTTTTATGCCTCAACGCTTGTCAGTAATCCAAAAACGAGCCCTGATGGTCGCAAGACGGCAGCTCAGATTTTAGCGCAAGTCGATATGGCACCGCGTACCGCGATGATCCTGACCTTGCCGACTGGACTGACTTTGGCGGACGCCATGGGCTATGTCGCCTTGGCTGATCTTTACGTGCTGCTGGCATGGGTGTTTGCGCTCTTTTGGCTGGCTTTAGCTTGGTATGTGCATCTCAAGCATCTGGCCCCCAGTTCGTTTTGGCGACGCGCCGATCTGGGTGTGCGCTTTTTGATGATTATTGGGCTTTTGGGTTTCGCCGTGAGTGGCACATTACCCCTCTTCATTGCCATTAAACTTGTAATTCTCGCCAGCACGATCATTCTGGGCCTTCTTATTCGTCGAGCGCTGGCCCCCTTTGGACCTGCTTTCGCTGCCATGATCAAAGATGGCCCGACGCCCGAAAGCGACACGCTTATCGCCAAAAGTTTGAACCAGAGCCGTCCCCTTGTGGTGGGCATTTGGATGTTATTGCTAATCGCAGCTCTCACAGGCATTATGAAACCCACCTTCTAAAGGACAAAATCATGCCAGACGCCTTCCTTCCGCCCGCTGATTTTGCAGAGCGTCTTTCGGCCATTGTCGGGCGAGCCAATGTGAGCTCTGACCAGTCTAAGTGCGGGATTATGAGTGAGGACATCTATGCCCAAGGTGGATTGGCAGCTTATGTCGTGGCGCCTGCCAGCTTAGAAGAATTGTCTCAGATCCTCGCTGCCGCCAATCAGGCTGGAAAAGTCGTCATCCCGCGTGGGGCTGGCATGAGTTATACATCAGGCTATGTCGTCAAAGAGGCCGGTGCGGTGGTGATCGATTTGCGTGCGCTCAACAAGATCATCGAGCTTAACGCGGAAGACATGTATGTGACTGTTCAAGCTGGCACAACTTGGGCTGACCTGCGTGCGGCGCTGCGTCCCAAAGGCCTACGTACACCGTTTTGGGGTCCCCTATCAGGGCTTGTTTCGACTATTGGTGGGGGCGTATCGCAGCAAAATGCTTTCTTTGGCGCCGGCATCTGGGGCACGACGTCCGATAGCGTCCTCGCCCTGACAGTCGTCTTGGCTGATGGCTCTGTGGTGCGAACTGGCAGCGCAGGCACAAAAGGCGGCAGTCCTTTCTTTCGCGCTTATGGTCCTGACCTTACAGGCTTGTTTTGCGGCGATACCGGGGCTTTGGGCATCAAAGCGGAAATCACCCTGCGCCTGATACCAGAGCCGCAATTTCAGGACTATCTGAGTTTTGCGATGCCTGATCTGGCGGCGACTGCGCGGGCAACGGCCGCTTTGGCACGGTCAAATCTCGCTTGTGAAGTCTGCGCTTTTGATCCCAATCTCGCCAAAATCCGCATGAGACGGGCTAGTCTTTTGGCCGATGCCAAGACGCTGACGGCGGTTGTCACGGGGCAAAAGACCATTTTTGAGGGCGTCAAGCAGGGTGCGAAAATGGCATTGGCTGGGCGGGGATTCATGGATGATGCGGGCTACACGCTCCATGTCGTCACTGAGGGCGCAAGCCAAGGCCAAATTGATGCCGCGCTGAGTGCACTGCGTGCAATCTTGAAGGCTGAAAATGGCAAAGAGATTGAGAATACGATTCCAAAGGCTCTGCGGGCAGCTCCATTTACCCCGCTCAATAATATTCTGGGGCCGGATGGTGAACGCTGGGTGCCCCTCCATGGGATCGTGCCGATTTCACAAGGGCCTTCCTGCTGGGCACAGATTGATGCCTTATTCGAGGGCCACACAGCGGATTTGGAAGCGCTTTCCATAACGACGGGCTATTTGGTGACGACGGTGTCGACCACCGGATTTCTGATAGAGCCTGTATTCTTCTGGCCAGGAGCCCGTTTTGCCGTGCACGAAGCCACCATTGAGAGCGATTATTTGAAAAAGCTGCCGAAACTCCCCCATGATGAGGCGGCGGCTGCGATGGTGACGACCCTGCGAGAGAAGATATTGGACATATTCGAGACATATGGTGCAACCCACTTCCAGATCGCCCGAACCTATCGTTATGCGCAGACCCGTGATCGGGTGACATGGGCGCTGTTAAAGGCGCTAAAGGCTTATGTGGACCCCAAAGGCTTGATGAATCCGGGCGCATTAGGGTTATGAGCGGTCCGATCTTAGATGTCCGCAATCCGCGAACCGGGGTCATTGATACGCAAGTACAGGCCAGCGACGCCTTGGATGTGGCGGCCAAAGCGGGAAAGGCCCGCGATGCCCAGAAGGACTGGCTGGCTTTGGGCGTAGAAGGCCGGGCAGCTGCCCTTTTGGCGCTAAAAGATGCCATCATCCAACAAGGCGATGATATTCATTTCGCGCTGGCGCATGACACGGGGCGCGGCCTGATCGCGCGGCGCGAAATTGATGGCATCATTGGCTCGATTCTGGGCTGGGTTAGCCAAGCCCCGCATTTATTGCCATCAGGATGGATGCAGGGGCGGCTTGATCCCCGCATGCGCCATGCGCCACAATGGGTTCCCTATGGCTTAGTGGGCGTGATCAGCCCGTGGAACTTTCCGCTGACCTTGTCGATGATTGATACGTTGCCAGCCCTTTTGGCGGGATGCAGCGTGATCATTAAGCCGTCCGAAGTTACGCCTCGCTTTGTCAAGCCGTTGCAAGACGCCATAGCGCGGGTCCCAGCTTTCGATGGCGTCTTGCAGATCGTGCAGGGTGACGGCCGAACGGGGTCGGCCCTTGTCGATGTTGTTGATGCGATCTGCTTCACTGGCTCGGTTGCAACGGGCAGAAAGGTGGCGATCCAAGCCGCAAGCCGCTTGATCCCAGCTTTTCTGGAGCTGGGGGGCAAAGACCCGCTCATCGTTACGCAAACCGCTGATCTCAATCGCGCCGTGACCGCCGCTCTGCGAGGCTCGGTTCTGGCCACGGGGCAGGCATGTCAATCCATAGAGCGCATTTATGTCGCCCGCAATCTTTATACGGACTTTATCGCGGGCTTGACTGAGGCAGCTCGAAACGTCGCGTTTAATCAGCCTGATCGAAGTGCGGGTGAGTTAGGACCGATGATTTTCGCCCCACAAGCGGAAATCCTGGCTGATCAGATTGCCGATGCGCTGGCTAAGGGGGCGCGCGTGGTATCAGGCGGCACGATCGAGCATCATTTGGGCGGTCTTTGGTTGGCCCCGACCCTATTAGTGGATGTCGATCACACGATGAAAGTCATGACCGAAGAAACCTTTGGGCCGATACTACCTGTTATGGCATTTGACGATATCGAAGAAGCCATCGCGCTGGCCAATGACACCATTTATGGGCTATCGGCGGGGGTCATCGCGGGCACTTTAGAAGAAGCCGAAGCCATTGGTCGCCGGATCGAAGCGGGTGCCGTTAGCCTCAATGATGCCGCGCTCACCAGCCAGTTTTACGAGGCCGAAAAACACAGTTTCAAGCACAGTGGGCTCGGCGGCTCGCGCATGGGTCCCGCGGGCTTCCAACGTTTCTGCCGCCGCAAGGCCCTAATTGCCAACACCGGCGCCGTGACGCCCTTGAGCGCTTATCGCGAGGAAAATCTATGACAGATGATCCAATCGTCATCGTCGGACTGGCCCGAACACCGATTGGTGCTTTGCTAGGCGATTTGAGCGATCAAAGCGCCAGTCAACTGGGTGCAATTGCCATCAACGCGGCGTTGCGCCAATCTGGCTTGTCAGGCGAAGCGATTGACTGGGTTATCATGGGCAATGTTTTGAGTGCGGGACAAGGCCAGGCCCCAGCCCGTCAGGCGGCCCTTAAAGCCAATCTCCCGCGCTCGGTTCAGGCGACGACCATCAATAAGATGTGCGGATCGGGGATGCAGGCGCTGATCATGGGTGCCAGTGCCATTAAAGCTGGCGACGTGTCATGCGTGATCGCTGGTGGCATGGAAAGCATGTCAAACGCGCCTTTTTTGAGCGCGTCCCATCGAAAAGGTCTTAAATATGGTCATGACCGCTTGCTCGATCATATGGCTGTGGATGGGCTGGAAGACGCCTATGAAGGCCTGCCTATGGGCGTTTATGCGGACCGGACAGCGGCGCTTTATCAATTCACCCGTGAAGACCAAGATGCCTATGCGCTTGAAACCTTGGCCCGCGCGCAGGCTGCAACAACCAGCGGCGCCTTCGCAGCTGAGATTGCTGCCGTGACAATCGGTGGTCGCAGCGGCGACATTATATGCGACATTGACGAGTTACCGACCAAGGCAAAGCCCGATAAAATCCCAAGTCTCAAGCCTGCCTTTGCGATCAACGGCACCGTCACCGCGGCTAATGCATCGGCTATTTCCGATGGTGCGGCAGCACTTGTGCTGATGGCGAGGTCACAAGCTCAAGCGCAAGCTATCCCCATTCTTGCGACATTGGTGTCGAGTGCCGGCTATGCCCATGCGCCCGATTTATTCACCACCGCCCCAATCTACGCCATAAAAAAGGCTTTGACGAAAGCGGGATGGGGTGCCGATGACGTTGATCTTTATGAGATTAATGAAGCCTTTGCCGTGGTGGCAATGATTGCGATGCAAGAGCTGGCCATCGATCACGCCAAAATGAATGTCAACGGCGGCGCATGTGCGCTGGGCCACCCGATTGGTGCGTCGGGCGCTCGTATCATTGCGACCCTCATTTGTGCTTTGCGCGCGCGGGGCCTGAAACGTGGTCTCGCGAGTTTATGCATTGGTGGTGGCGAAGCGACGGCAATTTGCCTTGAAATTGACTAAACGGCCATTTCTGTCACAGTCTCGCCTTTTTTTGAGTGATATGCAGCCATAAATGCACTTATAGGGTGATGAATGACGACGATCGCACTTGTTGATGATGATGAGAATATCCGCGCTTCCCTTGAAATCTTGTTTCAAAGCGAGGGCTATGTGGTGCGCTCTTATCCCGATGGCGCCACCGCGCTTCCTGAGCTCATCGCCAATCCCCCAGATATCGCGATCCTTGATATCAAAATGCCCCGCATGGATGGGGTTGAGCTTTTGCGACGAGTCAGGGAAAGCTCTGATATGCCGGTCATTTTCCTCACATCGAAAGATGATGAGATCGATGAAGTGATTGGTTTTTCAGTCGGAGCCGACGATTTTATTCGTAAGCCTTTTTCCACGCGTCTGTTGTCGGAACGCGTTAAGGCAGTGCTGCGGCGCTCTAGGCCCTTGGATGAGGAAGACGAGATTGACCAATCCGGGGAAGGCGACAAGAAAGTCGTCACGCGCGGCTCGTTAACGATGGACCCCAACCGCCATGCATCGCTTTGGAAAGGCAAGCTCGTGCGCCTGACGGTAACAGAGTTTCTGTTGCTGCAAGCGCTGGCGCAACGTCCGGGTTTTGTTAAAAGCCGCGATCAATTGATGGACGCTGCTTATGATGACAGTGTCTATGTCGATGACCGCACAATTGACAGCCACGTTAAGCGCGTTCGTAAGAAGTTTCGGGAGGTCGATGGTGAATTTGATGCCATCGAAACACTCTATGGGGTCGGTTATCGCTATAAAGAAGCCTGAACCGTCCACCCCATCCGCCCATGTCAAACGACGACGACAGCGGCGGCGGGGTGGTATTGCGGGCATCATTTATCTCGCCAATTTCGCGGGCGTTGTGATCCTCGTTTTGGGTTCGCTCCTGTTCAACGAATTGCGGACAGGCCTGACCCAAGCCAAAGCCGACGCCTTGCGAGCGCAGGGTTCGACAATTGCCAGCGTCTTGGCTGAGGCCGCGATCCCGCCTGATGATGAGCCCATTTTGGACGAGAACCGCGCGCGGTCCATTTTGAAGCGCCTGTTTCGGGAGCCAGGTGCGCGATTGCGCCTTTATAATCGCGACCGTATGCCTGTCGCTGATAGCACTGTTTTATATGATGAAATCAGTGTTCGACCCCTGCCTCCCATCGGCCCAGCAGCCCCTAATTTAAATGCGGCCGCGGGTAAGGCTGTCGCAACGGCGCGCATCTTAATTCAAGGCTCCGCTGACAATCCCGAAAGAGCCTTAGCCGAGGAAGTGACGAGTGCTTTGCAGGGCCAATCGGTTGCGCGCGAGCGCTTTAATGAAGCTGGCGAGCGCGTGGTTTCAGTCTCTGTTCCCATCCAACGCGTCCGGGCTGTAGTCGGTGTGCTGACTTTGGAAAGTAGTGATGTGTCAAGCATTGTGAATGCTGAGCGGCGCGCGCTTTATCCCTTCATTCTCACGTCCATTCTTGTGACTTTGGTGTCGGCGAGTTTGCTGGCGTGGTCGATTGCCATGCCCCTACGCAAGCTAGCGGAAGCGGCCGACAATGTGCGGCGCGGTCGCAGCCCCACGCTCGACAGCGCCGATCTGCGTAACCGGCCCGATGAAATTGGCGATCTCGCCGATGCCTTATCGGTCATGACCTCAAGCCTGCGAGACCGGATCGACGCCAATGAGCGATTCGCAGCCGACGTGGCACACGAGATCAAAAACCCGCTTGCGGCGATCCGTAATGCAGCAGAACTGCTCCCCCGGGCTACTGATCCCGACAGCAAAGCCAAACTGGAAACCATCATTTTGGCTGATGCACGCCGCGTTGACCGCCTCATCACCGACATCGCCAACGCCTCACGTTTGGAAGGAGAACTTGCACGGGCCGACAAGTCGCGCTTTTCGCTGGCCGATATGATCGACGAAATGGCGCGTGTTTATTCCAGCATCGGTCATGCCCGAAATGTCTTGGTTAATGTTCAACATGAAAACGAGCTTGACCGACTTTTCCTCATAGGACGCCAAGAAGCGATTTCCCGCATCCTGACCAATTTGCTCGACAATGCTCTGTCATATTCACACGATGATGGACGCGTGACCATTAAGGCCGGCCGCAATAATGGTCGCATTCGAATTGACATTGAAGATGAAGGCCCAGGCCTACCCGAAGAGGCTTTGGAAAGCGTATTCCAGCGATTCTATACCCACCGCCCGACGACACAGGGTGAAGATGGTCGGGCTGATTTTGGCAAGCATTCAGGCCTTGGTTTGGCAATCGCACGCCAGATTGCCGAGGGTCATGGCGGGAATCTATGGGCGGAGAACCGGTCGGACTCCAAAGGCGCCCGCTTTGTGTTGGAAGTGCCTAACGTCTGAGCGGGTCAAGATGTTGGATGTTCAAAAGCGGCTCCAAGCCAATAGGGTCTGCCCCGTCTTTGTTGAATCAAAAAGTGGGATAAACAGACCCTAAATCAGATGCCTAGACACGCAACCTGGTTCTAAAAGAACCAGACGCGCTTTAGCAGCGACCTAAAGAAGGCTGCCGTTCAAAAATGAACGGAATCTCCGGACAAATGATAGAATTTTCGGGCTGGGGTCAGCGAGCACTTGCGATTTTTGGGTTGAATCTGTTATGTGATAATATAACAATTTACTTTAATCGCTAAACCTGATCGCACGAGCAAAAACAATGAAGAACAAACACAATTTCAAAGTTCGCATACTTGCTTTGACGGCGCTGTGTGCGCCGTTACCCGCTTACAGCCAAGCTGCAACAACGACTGAAGCACCCAACGACGTTGAAGAAGTTATCGTGGTGGGCCAAGCCCAAAGGTCACTAGGTTTTGACGAAGCGCTACAAACCGCAACCCGATTGCCGGTTACCGCGTTCAATCTTCCCGCGTCTGTTGATCGAATTGATCAAGCTGAACTGGTTGCCCGTGGACGTACGTCTGTAGTCGACGGTGTTGTTGGGGTGACAGGCGTGACAGCACAAGTACGCGCGGGTGCGGCTGGTGTTTATTCTTGGCGCGGGTTCACTGAAAATGGTGTTGCGGTGCTCTTTGACGGCATTCGCGTGCAGGCGAGCACAATCACGACACGCAATCTTGACGCATTCACGTTCGAGGCCATTGAGGTAGCACGGGGTCCAGGATCTGGGATCCATGGCGAAGGCGCACTCGCAGGGGCCGTCAATTACGTGCGCAAGAGTGCCAAATTAGCCGACGCAGCCAGTTATGAGATTTTGACGACGCTGGGCAGTTTCGATTCAGCGCGGCTAGGTGCGGGCATGAATGTGCCAATCGGCGACCAGGCCGCCATCAGGATTGACGCGGTCCAAGCGCGTCAGGGTAGCCAGGTTGCAGGTTTTGATACCGATACCAGCCAGATTCTAGTGTCGGCTCGATTTGAACCCAGCGACAGTCTTGCGTTCACGGGCGCGGTGGACTGGTTTTTCGCCGATGCAGAGGATGCATATTGGGGTACGCCGGTTATCAATGGTCGCCCGGCGTTCGAGTTGGCCAAGGTCAATTACAACAATGCAACGAACAATATCTATAAGGATGAGGTTCTTTGGCTCACATTGGGGGCACAGGCAAAGCCGTCAGATGGGCTTATACTAGAGGCTCGGGCTTGGCGCTATCAGGCTGACCGTGATTGGCGCAACATTGGGCGCTTCTTGTGGAACCCCAGCACGAACACGGTTGGGCGCACGTTCTGGGAAGACCTCGGTTATGATCATTCGCTTACGGGTGGCCGCGCAACAGCAGCTTGGACAGGCACTGATCGTCTGGCTCTGATTGGCGGGGTCGAGGTGTCGCGCACCGATTTTTCCAGCCCACGGCAATACTCAGCGCCTTTTGGCCTACAACAGCAGGTTGATCCCCTGAACCCGACGCCGATAGATTTTTTTGCTTTTGGGCGGCCTCGCGTTCAAGCGCGGGAAACAAAAGTTGACCAAATCTCCGCCTTCAGTGAGGCGCGGTTCGAAATTGGTCCGCGCCTTTCGGTTCAGGCGACAGTGCGCTACGATTCTCTGGATGTTGATTTCGTTCGATTTGATCAGACCCCCGCCCGCTTTTATGTGGCAGAATACCGCGATTGGAGCGGCACAATCGGGGGCACATGGAACGCAACCCCCGCTCTCAATCTATATGCGCAATGGGGCCGATCCGCGACACCCGCCGATAGCTTGTTGGTTATCTCTGACCCAGCAACTGCTGCTTTTGACCTTACAAAGGGTGAAGGCTATGAAATTGGCTTTAAAGCGCGTTGGCTAGACGGTCGCATAGAAGCCACTGGCGCGCTTTATTGGTTAGAACAATCAGACATCCCAGGCAACGATCCGGCAAACCCGTCCGCTACCATCCAGATCGGCAAACTTGAAAGCAACGGCCTAGAAGCCAGCTTGTTGATACGTCCAACGAGGACGCTTTCATTCGAGGCTAATCTGGCAATCGTGGATGCCGCCTATGCAGATTTCATTGAATTTGGTGCCGATCGGCGCGGCAATCGCCCGCCAAATGTGCCCGAGGCTTTGGCCAATGTCTTTGTCGATTGGCGTTTCGCGCCGGGATGGTCCGTAGGGGGTGCACTCCGCTCAGTCTCAGACATTGCGGCCAACACGTCTAATTCAGTCGTCTTTCCTGGCTATACCTTATTTGATCTTGATCTGCGCAGAACACTCAGTTCCGGCTTAGACCTCGCCTTGATTGTTCGCAACGTTGGCGATGAAGACGCCGCTGTCTGGGCAACTGGCGCGGGCGGGCAGGCATCCATGGCCAACCTGGGACCGGGTACAAATTGGCAATTATCACTTCGGGCGCGCTTTTGATGTTGTGGCGGGGCCAGTTTAAGTTGGGCATGATCATGGCGCTGGTGGGAACCGGGCCAGCCTTTTCCCATGGCTTGTGGCTAGACGCTCGCCCACCTGGCCTTGTCGTTTCCATGGGTCACTCAGATCGGCTAGACCCATTTTCAGATGCGCAAGTTACCTTTCTAGGCGCACAGCGCTTTGATGGGAGCGATATTGCAATAACCCGTATCCCAGCGCCGGAATGGACCATACAGCGCAATCCAGACGTCGCAGCGATCACCATGTCCTACCGTGGGGCTGTGTGGGGTCAAGCGCCCGATGGCACGTGGATAGAAGGGGCGCGCGGTTCGGATCCTCGGTCCCCTGTCTGGGGCCGATTTGATAAATATCTGACCACACTCTTAAAGCCTGGAATGAACATCGGGCGTCTAGCGACAACCCGCCTTCAAATCCTGCCCTTATCAGACCCCCTCACCTTGAAACGCAGCGATCTTTTGAGCGTTCGCGTTCTATTTGATGGCAAACCACTTGTTGGGGCGGGGCTGGCGCCAGATTATGCAAACAATGCTGATGTGAAAAGTGTGGTGACAGATGCAAACGGAGTTGGCCTAGTCCGTATTCAAAACCAAGGACTGAATACCATTGGCGTCACGCATTACGAGCAGATTGCGCAGCCCGCAGAGGTAGATTTCATCGAACATATCGCCATCTTAAGTTTCGGTTTGCGGCCTATTAGCCACTGGCCGGGCTGGCTAAACCCGATGACCCGCGAAGCCATTCGCGCTAAACAAAAAAACTGAGGCCTAGGGTCTGTCCCGTCTATTTTGAATCAAAGAAGCGGGATAAACAGACCCTAATTCAGATACCTAGACACGCAACCTGGTCCTAAAAGAGGTAGTGTCTCAGTTTGAAATTTAGGCGGGCCACAAAATGCAGCCCGCCATTTAGTGTTAGTGAAGGCCACTTCGTGCAACGGCACGCGCATTGTAGAACTTCAAGCCAGTGACAATCTCCGACACACGGCCTTGGTTAACATCAAACTGCGCGGCAATTCGACTTTGCAACATCCCTTCATCATACATACGGACAATTTTTACCGCATCATCAAAAGTTAAGTGTCGCGAAGGGTGGCGAGCATCACGCAGTGCTTTCTTGGCATGCATATAAGGATTTCCTTATGTGAATTGCCGCGAAACAGCTTGACGTTTTCAATCAATCGAATCATAGTATCTCTTGTGATCACAACAAACCGTTTCGCAGCGGTTGACAGAAACGGCGTTGGGTGTGTCACCACTCAACGCCACCTTTCTTCTTAGGTTGATTCCCCCCAAAGTCGACTCCACTAAGCCACTTATCCACGTGTTTTGTAGGGGCCGCGCTTAGATGGCTTTGAAGCCCGCGCCTCAATTGCATTTGCAATGTCCTCTAGCGACCAGAGGCGATCTGTAACACCCGCTGCCATTGCAGGGGTAATGCGTAGTGTCTTGTGGATACGGCAGAAGTTATAATGCACAAAATAGAGCGCCAAAGCGTGCATATGGTTGTCTAGCTTCTTTGAGAAAGCGTTAGTGAGGCGGGTAAACCGACGCATAGACATACGCATGGTTAAGTTTTGACGCTCTACATACGACGTGCTGACGTGCTTTAGATCGGGCTTGCCTTCAACCTTCTCTTTACGAGCGCCAATGCAATCAGCGGGGCTGTAGCGGCCTTTTGGTCCGGCAGTTTCCCCATACAGCTTCACAAGCATGGCGTAGTCCACGTCGCCGCCAAATGCGCCTTCTACAGCTTCCAAATAAGCCTTGTGGCCGTCTGTGGTAAGTTGAACCCGGTTGGCCAAGCGGTCGCGCAGATCATCCATAAGGGTAATTGCCGACTGGCTAGAGCGGTCGCCACAGAACCAAGAGACAATCATTTTGGTATCTGCATCCAAAGCTGTCCACGTCCAGACGTCACCAGCTTCTTCCGGTGCATCTTTTGCGGTCGCAACGTTCTTTTGTTTAGCATAGCAGAACGACCAAATTTCATCGCACTGGATACGGCTAGATTTCACATTGCGGACGTTCTCATCGTGAATAGCCGCACAAGCCTCACCAGCGTCTTCAAGTAGCTTTGTGACGGTGTTGATTGAAACGTCCACCACGCGCGAGATTGAGCGCATTGAAGAACCCTCACAAAGCATGGCAAGAATTTGGGTGCGTTTGGCGAGAGACAGCTTGTTCATGCATCTGTTTTAACTGAACAGATTTTACTTATCAAGCATTTTGTTCAGTTAGACGCTTAAAGAGGGCTTGGACGGCGAAAGTTGATAAACCCACAATTTGGGCCAAATTCTGGACAAGCAACAAGGGCAAAAGCCAATCATACTGCGTGAAATCCCAATAACCAGC
>JBEINE010000152.1:0-7253 GCA_040378245.1 Hyphomonadaceae bacterium
GTCCCGCTTTTTTGAATCAAAAAAAGCGGGACAAACAGACCCTAAATCATATACCTCGACGCGCAACCTCGTTCTAAAAGAACCAGACGCGCTCGAGGGTCTGTCCCGCTTTTTTGAATCAAAAAAAGCGGGACAAACAGACCCTAAATCAAATATCTAGACGCGCAACCTCGTTCTAAAAGAACCAGACGCGCTTTAGCTCAACCACTTAAGCGAGGTCGGTAGAACGGGATTGACATAAGCCCGACCGTCAGCGCGCGCCGACACCCACTCACGCTTTGATTTATAATACCATTTTGCCTGTTCATCGACTTGACCCAGCATCAGCATGCCTTTCATGAAGGGCGCGCTGGTGCCCTGCAAATTGACGATATGCATATCCTGGCTCAAGAATTTATTGGCGGCAGGGATCAAGATGGGCCGCAAGAGATCGATCAAGGGATTACCCGTCCAATAGGTAATTTGCGTGATCAAAGTGGTTTTGGCGTCCATTGGCGTCATGCACGAGAGCGTCGTGAACTGCCCTTTTGCGTTCTCGACCGTTTCCCAGCGATAGCCCGGTAGTTTAAAGATAATCTGCGACGTGACACCTTCACCAAACAAAAATCTATAAAGGGCAGCGCTAGAGGGCTTATGCTTGGCGATGGCCCAGCCATGCAACACGGGCTCAAATCTCTTATGTTTCAGCTTGAGACCCGCTGAACGGGGCCGCCACCACCATTGATTATGCACAAACGGCACATGGCCCGGATCGATAAAGCCCAATACGGCATTATCCATATCCACTTGAAACACGCGACTGATGGCAAAATTGGGCTTATCCGCCTTGATGCCCAGATCCGGAGGAGCGAGGTCTGGTGTGCCCTCAAAGCGGGCGTCAGAAGACACATAGACAAATACCAGCCCATTGGTTTCATAGCTGGGATAATGGCGGACTTTGATTTTGGAGGTGTCAATATTGTCCTCATTATAAAGCGACGGCACCAGTTTACAGCCACCATCCGCACCAAACCGCCAACCGTGATAGGGGCATTCGACGGTCGCCACGCCACCGGTTTCAACTTGACGGCCTTCTGATAAAGGAACGCCGCGATGCGGGCAGAGATCGCGGATCGCCAAAATCTGCCCACAAAGCGTTCGGCCCAAAAGGACGGGTTCACCAAGGATCATCCGCCTAAATTGCTTGCCAGCCTTGAGCTCTGCCGAAGTGGCCGCGAAATACCAGCAATCGCGCAACAGACCGTCGTCGGCGACGGCGTTGATCAGGGAGATTGTGGAGAGATCATCGGGCATGGGGGCTCTTGTAGCCCGAATTCAGCGACGTGAAAATGGGCAGCATGACGACCCCAAGGTCTCAACCTCCTTTCGAAATCTTCTTAAGGCTCCTTCCAAGTTTTCAGACCAACTTTATTGAGTTTTCTGTCTGGGATCAGCTTTGGTGCAGGCTCTGTCTGACACCAAAACTTGGTTTCAAGTGTCAAGTGTCTGTCTGTCGCCCTCAAGGACGCAGTTGCACTGCGCCGCTGTGCGGTTGCTGCGCAATCCTTGACCGCGCCAAACAGGCGGCCCTTAAGACGCTTACACTGACAATTTTGAATTGAGACAAGCCTTTGGTTAGGCGCAGCCGTCAGCAAAGGCGTTCCAGACTTTCTTTTCTCAGCCGAGAAATAGCTTCGGGCGAAGTTTCGCACATTTACATAGGTCAAATTTATCTTGCACTCGGAACCCTTTTGACGACCGCTAAACCGCCTCGCCCACCAAATCATAATCGCCAGCGTCGACGATCTTGGCTTTAACAATATCACCCACTTTGACTTTCTTATAGCCATGCAGCTCAATATTGCCGTCGACGTCTGGCGCATCCCAGATGGTGCGGCCTATGGGGCCTTCGTCGTCGATTTCGTCGATGATGACCTCCACGGTCTTGCCGATTTTAGCCGATAGGCGCATTTCCGACACATCCCGCGCCACGGCCATAAATCGGTGCCAGCGTTCTTCTTTGACCTCTTCAGGAACTTGACCGTCGAGCTCACGTGACGCGGCGTGGACGACATTCTCATATTTGAAGCAGCCGACGCGGTCGATTTGGCCTTCGCGCATAAAGTCCAGCAGCATCGAAAAGTCTGCCTCGGTCTCGCCGGGAAATCCGACGATAAAGGTTGAGCGGATAGCCAGATCAGGGCACTGGCCCCGCCATTTGGCGATGCGGGCCGCTTGCTTCTCCTGATTGGCGGGGCGGCGCATGGCCTTGAGGATACTGGGGCTAGCGTGCTGAAATGGAATGTCGAGATAGGGCAATATCTTGCCCTCGGCCATCAGATGGATCGCCTCATCGACGTGGGGGTAGGGATAGACGTAATGCAGGCGCACCCAAGCGCCCAGACTACCTAAGTCTTTGCATAAATCATAGAATTTGGCGCGATAGTCGCGGTCTTTCCAGCGACTGGTCGCATATTGGATATCCACGCCATAGGCGGAGGTATCCTGACTGATAACCAGCAATTCTTTAACACCGGCACCCACAAGCTTTTCAGCTTCCGCCATTACATGCGCCGCTGGACGCGAGACCAGATCGCCGCGCAATTTCGGAATGATGCAAAATGAACAGCGATTATTACAGCCCTCTGAAATCTTCAGATAGGCATAATGGCGCGGCGTCAGCTTAAAGCCGCCTTCGGGCACCAGATCGAGGAAAGCGTCATGCTTGGGCGGAAGCTGCGTATGGACGGCTTCCATCACAGTCTCATATTGCTGCGGCCCCGTGATGGCCAAAACCTTCGGGTGACGCGCCCGGATGACATCAGGCTCCGCCCCAAGGCAACCCGTGACAATGACCTTGCCATTCTCGGCAATCGCCTCGCCAATCGCATCAAGGCTCTCCTCGCGCGCACTGTCCAAAAAGCCGCAGGTATTGACCAAAACCAAGTCCGCGCCCTCATAATCGGCCACGATCTGGTATCCCTCCGACCGCAGTCGCGAAATAATCCGCTCACTATCGACCAGGGCCTTGGGGCAACCCAGCGAAACAACGCCGACTTTAGGAATGGTCTTGGTGAGTGCGTCTGTCATGAGCGCGTCTTAGCGGGATGGGAGGGATGGGGCAAGGTTGGGGGGTTGGCACTTGAAGATGTTAAATGCCCTTTGAGCCCCGACAGTGATAAATCATCGATCAAATAAACTACCACCACTCCTTGAAAAACCCATCCAGATAGGTTATTTATCCGAACGATGGTAACGATTTTCCGATCTTATGGCCTTCGCTTTATCATATTTTCTGATGATCATGTGCCGGCACATGTCCATGTTTTCGGCGACGGGCATGTGAAAATCAATTTGGTTGGAGCTGATGGGCAGATCGAACTGGTATTCGTTAGAGGCATGAAAAGAAGTGACGTGCGCCGTGCGATGCAAATTGTAGCGGAAAATCAAGACGCCTTCTTGGCCAAATGGAGCGACATTCATGGTTGACGTCCCCACCTTAAAACTGACCGATCAGCAAATTGACGCCGCACAGGCGCGCGGTCGTAGAGCCGATCAACAAGAACCCCGCGCAGCTCGTGCACGCTTTGACAAGCGTACCGGCCATATCAGTTTAGTGCTGACCAATGGCTGTACCTTCGCTTTCCCGCCGCATTTGGCGCAAGGCCTTGAAACGGCTGCTGATAACGAACTTGCCAACATGGAAATATTAGGCAACGGCTATGGTCTCCATTGGCCTGCACTGGATGTGGATTTGTCTGTCCCCGGTCTATTATCTGGCATATTGGGAACGCGTGCCTTTATGGCGCGTCAAGCGGGCCGCGTTTCTTCGCCCGCGAAAGCCTTGGCGGCGCGCGCAAACGGGATGAAGGGCGGGCGACCGCGTAAGGTTAGCGTGACCTAACCCCTTCCCCCCGCCCCATATTCCCCCTATGTTCCCGCCATGGCCCGACCACCTCCACGCTCCAAAGGCAAACCCAATCCCCACCCCACGACCGATAAGATGCAGGCGTGGGAGAATATCAAGAAATTGCGGGCCGAGGCCGATGCGCTGGATGAGCCAAAGGCCTCCATTCCCAATGCGGTTGAGTTTGCCGGCGACCCGTTTGTGTTTGACTTTGACTACAATGTCCTGGACGCACGTGGCAAAGAAGCGCCGCCGACATGGACGCCGCATAAGCCCGCTTTGCCTGAAAAGTTCGAAGGTGGGCGGCGCTTTGAGCTGGTTAGCGATTATCAGCCCGCTGGCGATCAACCCGCGGCAATAGAGGAATTGTGCCAGCAAGCCAGCGCCGGAGAAAAAGACCAAGTCCTTCTCGGTGTCACGGGCAGTGGCAAGACCTTCACCATGGCGCAAGTCATCCATAGGCTTCAGCGCCCCGCCATTATTCTGGCCCATAATAAGACGTTGGCGGCCCAGCTTTATGGTGAGTTCAAGAACTTTTTTCCCAATAATGCGGTGGAATATTTCGTTTCTTATTATGATTATTACCAGCCTGAAGCCTATGTCCCGCGAACCGACACCTATATCGAAAAAGAAAGCAATATCAACGAACAAATCGACCGCATGCGCCATGCCGCCACCCGCGCCATCTTAGAGCGCGACGACGTCATCATTGTTTCATCCGTGTCGTGCATTTACGGCATCGGCTCGGTTGAGAGCTATTCGGCCATGACATTCACGCTGAAACCGGGCGATCGGGCCGACCCACAGACTGTGACGCGTGACCTTGTCGCCCTGCAGTATAAGCGCAACGACATTTATTTTGCGCGCGGCCATTTCCGGCTACGCGGCGATGCACTCGATATTTTTCCCGCCCATATGGAAGACCGCGCGTGGCGGATATTGTTCTTTGGCGATGAAGTTGAGGCGATCCATGAGTTTGATCCCTTAACGGGCAAGAAAACCGATGAGCTGTCGGGCGTCAAAATCTATGCCAATAGTCACCATACCACGCCGCGCCCGGCTCTCAGTCAAGCCATCATCAACATCAAAAACGAGGCGACCGCACGGGTTGAGTGGTTTGAGAAGAATGGCATGTTGATCGAGGCGCAACGCCTGAAACAGCGCACCGATTTTGATATGGAAATGATCCTAGCTACTGGGTCTTGCGCGGGGATTGAGAATTACAGCCGCTATCTAACGGGCCGCAATCCCGGCGAACCGCCGCCGACCATGTTTGAATATGTGCCTGATAATGCGCTGGTATTTGTTGACGAGAGCCACGTTACGATACCTCAGTTGGGGGGGATGTTCAGGGGCGATTATAACCGTAAGAAGACCTTATCTGACTATGGCTTCCGCCTGCCGTCCTGCATGGACAATCGCCCCTTGCGCTTTGAGGAATGGGACGCGATGCGGCCCCAATCGATCATGGTGTCGGCGACACCCGGCCCTTGGGAAATGAACCAGACCGGCGGGGTATTTGTTGAGCAAGTCATCCGCCCGACTGGCCTGATTGATCCCCCCGTCGAAATCCGCCCGGTGACGGGTCAGGGCTTTACCCAAGTCGATGATTGCATCGCCGAATGCCGCGCCACCATAGAGCAAGGCCATCGCATTCTGGTGACGACTTTGACCAAGAAAATGGCCGAAGACCTGACCGAATATATGCACGAGCAGGACCTGAAAGTGCGCTATATGCATAGCGACATCGACACGGTGGAGCGTATTGAAATCATTCGCGATTTGCGCTTGGGCCAGTTTGATATTCTCATCGGCATCAATCTGCTGCGTGAGGGCTTGGATATTCCTGAATGCGCGCTGGTTTGTATCCTTGACGCCGATAAGGAAGGCTTTTTGCGCTCAGAAACCAGCCTCGTGCAAACAATTGGCCGCGCCGCGCGCCATGTTGATGGTCGGGTCATTCTGTATGCGGACAAAATAACCGGCAGCATAGAGCGCGCGATTGCCGAGACCGACCGCCGCCGGACCAAGCAAGTCGCCTATAATCTTGCCAATCATATCACCCCCCAATCGGTCCGCTCCAATATTAATGACATTATGAACAGCCCCTATGGGAAAGAGGGCGTCACCGTGGGCCTGGGCGCCGCTGAAGACGCCAGTGCCGCCGTGAAGGGCAAAGGCAAACGCGGGGCCAAAACGGCGGTTGCCATCGGCGGCCCCGGTCACAATTACAAAGCGGCTTTGGCTGATCTCGAAAAGCGCATGCGCGCGGCAGCGGCTGATCTGGAGTTTGAGACAGCAGCGAAATTGCGCGATGAGATTAAGAAATTGGAGCGGGAGGAGTTGGGGGTATGAGAAGCCATGTTGTTTTGCCTTGCCAAAATATAGCAAAAATGCGATAGATGATCATGTGGACCGTTGAGTTTCTTGATGATGGTGCGCGCGCAGAATACTTTGCCTTGCCGCAAGATATGCAAGCGAAGTTCTCTCGGATAGCCAATCTGATCGAAACCTTCGGTCTGTCGAAAGTCCATGAACCATATGTCAAACACATCATCGGCAAATTGTGGGAGATGCGATTGATTGGCAAAGACGGGATTGCGCGATCGCTTTATGTCACAACCAGCGGACGGCGCGTGGTCGTTGTGCGGACCTTCATCAAGAAAACTCAAAGGACGCCAGCGCGGGAAATTGAATATGCCCTGCAACGGGCCAAGGAACTAAAAGAATGACCGACCAAGCCAATCCAAAAACCATTCCCTTTCGCCCGATCTTTGAAAAGCAAATGCAGGATCCGGCCTTTCGGGCGGCCTATGATGCGCTTGAAGAAGAATTCGCCTTTGCGGCCCAGATCATTGGTGCACGAGCAAAAGCCAACCTCACCCAAGAAGAACTTGCGGAACGCATGAACACCACCCAAAGCGCGATAGCCCGCCTAGAGAGCGGCCGCACGGCGCCCTCGACCACCACATTGCGGAAGTTTGCGAAGGCCACGGGGACGAAGTTGGAGATACGGTTTGTTTAAAAGGAGTTGGTTGCGTTGGGGAACTACGGTTTAGGCGCCGCGGTTGCCGCGCGCGAAACAAAATCTAACATCTGATTGGTTTGAGGAAGCTCCTGCCCTTTGATAAAGCCTGTATCCTGTGGAGCAAAGACCGCATTGGCTGCATGTGACAAGATCGCATCCTTCACATTGATATCTGAGGCACCTTCAACAAAAGATTTGTAAGTCTCTAACGCCTTCATACGATGGCGATTAACCTCTTCATTGTGTTTATGCGACATGAAGTTACGACCGCTTAGATTTATGGCGTAAAAACAGATACCAAGAATGATAAACTTGGTGGTAATGAAATTGGCAATGACA
>JBEINE010000162.1:0-6495 GCA_040378245.1 Hyphomonadaceae bacterium
CCCAAGTTGCGCGCGCGGCGATGGCGGGCGGGGCCGATTGCTGGAACGATGTCTCCGCTTTAGGCTTTAGCGCCGACAGCATCGCCTGCGCGCGCGACCTTAATGTGCCCGTCATTTTGATGCACGCCAAAGGCGATCCTAAAACCATGCAGGACGCCCCAAGCTACCATGATGTAACAAGCGAGGTTTTGAACTTTCTGGTCAGCCATATTGGCCAAGCGGTGGCGGCGGGGATTAGTCTCTCCAACATTCTCGTCGATCCCGGCATTGGATTTGGCAAGACCTTGGATCACAATATGACCTTGATCGCCGATCTTGATCGGCTAGTGGCGCTTGGACGGCCAGTGGTGTTTGGCGCATCGCGCAAGCGCTTTATTGCTGCACTTGATCAGAATGCCCCGGTAACCGAACGGCTGGGCGGGTCGCTGGCGGCGGCGCTTTGGGCAGCCGACCACGGCGCGGCGATTGTTCGTGTTCATGATGTGGCCGAGACTGTACAGGCCCTAAAGTTTCGTTGGGCGATTAGAAACCGATAACTGAACCAACATAAAGCCCCTTTCCAGATCATCCCCAAAGGGTCTAAAGCGTGATCATGACTTCAGACTTCAAAGGCCGCGTTTTGATCGTGGCGGGCAGCGATAGTGGCGGGGGCGCGGGCATTCAGGCCGACACCAAAACTGTGACGATACTGGGCGGCTATGCGATGAATGCCGTCACCGCCATCACGGTCCAAAACACCTTGGGCGTGTTTGACGTTCATCCCATCCCATTGAAAATGATCGCTGATCAGATTGGCTGCGTCCTTGATGATTTGGGGGCTGACGTCATCAAAACTGGGATGCTGGGCGGGGTCGATACCGTCGAGACGGTGGCAGAAGCGCTCGACACCAAGGCACGCACCATTCCCCGCGTCATCGACCCTGTTATGGTCGCTAAGGGCGGCCATCCGCTTTTGGAGGAAAAGGCCATAGGTGCGGTCAAAACCCTATTGGTCCCCACGGCCGCCCTGTTGACCCCCAATGCACCCGAAGCTGAACGCCTGACTGACACGTCGGTCGATGGCATTAACGGCCAGCGCCGCGCGGCGGAAAAGCTGTTGCGAATGGGCGCTAATGCCGTGCTGATCAAGGGCGCCCATATTCCAGGTAATACTTTCATCGATTTACTGGCGACGCCGACGGGTGAGCGCTTTTATGAAGCCACGCGAATTGATAGCACCTCAACCCATGGCACAGGCTGTACCCTCGCCAGCGCGATTGCGGCCCTTCTGGCGCAAGGCGTGACCTTGGAAGACGCTATTGAGCGCGCAAGGCATTATGTCTTTGAAGCGATCAAACGGGCACCAGGATTAGGCAAGGGCCATGGGCCTTTGGACCATGCATGGCCTGTGCGGTCTTCTAAGTGACCTCATCTATCCCCAGCTTGTCATCCCAGACAAGCGCAGCGCAGATCCGAGACCTCCTAGGAAATATGCGCCCAAAACAGCGAGGTCCCCGCTCTCCGCTTCGCTGCGGCGGGCATGACAAACTTTGGGAGCTCTTTAAGTATCATGTGGCACGGGAGTGCCGCGGTCCCCCAATATCACTCCACCGTAACTGATTTCGCTAGATTACGCGGTTGATCGACATCCGTGCCCTTCGCAACCGCGACATGATAGGCCAAAAGATGGATCAAAGGTGCATAGACAAGCGGCGCAATAAACGGATCACAGGGGGGCGCTTCGATCGTGTATTTGGCGACATCGCCCGCGGCCTCAATCCCTTTTGCATCTGAAAACAACGTCACCTTGCCTTGGCGCGCGGCGATCTCCTGCACATTAGAGATGGTCTTTTCAAATAAGGCATCATGTGGGGCGATAGCAAAAACCGGTGTGACTTCATCAATCAGCGCGATGGGGCCGTGCTTGAGCTCTCCTGCGGCATAGCCCTCTGCATGAATATAGCTGATTTCTTTAAGTTTCAGAGCCGCTTCCAGAGCAATCGGATAGGCCATGCCCCGACCAATATAGAGGATGGAGCGCGCATGGCTGGCATCTTGGGCGGCGATGGTGATGGCCGCCTCAACCTTCAGCGCCTCACGAATGAGGCGCGGGGTTTCCATCAACAGATGCGACAGACGGCGCTCCTCATCACGGTCGATGGCGCGGCGTGCCACAGCGGCGGCTACCGCAATGGCTGCTAGTGCCGACAATTGGGCGACAAAGGCTTTGGTGGACGCCACCCCGATTTCAGGGCCCGCCAAAGTGGGCAAAACCGCATCAGCTTCCCGCGCGATGGAGCTTTCCGCAACATTGACCACCGCAATGGTTTTCCAGCCCTTACGCTTGCATAGACGCAAGGCCTCCAGCGTGTCGGCCGTTTCACCCGATTGGGAGATGAACAAAGCGGCAGCGCGGCCCGCCGCCACTGGCTCGCGGTAACGAAACTCTGAGGCGATATCGGTCTCACACGATAGTCCCGCGACTTGCTCAAACCAATATTCGCCCACCCGCCCTGACAAATAAGCGGTGCCACAGCCCACGATCCAAAGTTGGTCGATGGCGCTGAAATCAAAACCACAATCGGGCAGTGAGACCTTTTCCTCTAGGGGGTCGACATAATGGCCAATGGTGCGGGCGGCGGCATCAGGCTCCTCATGGATTTCCTTTTGCATATAATGGCGGTAATTGCCTTTTTCGACCGCGGCGGCGCTGGCGGCAATGATTTTGACCGACCGCTCGACGCGCTGGCGCGCAGCGTCATAAATGACATGGCTGGCGCGGGTTAGCTCAACCAAATCGCCCTCTTCCAGATAGATGACACGGTTGGTAAAGGGTGCCACGGCAATACCGTCAGAGCCCAAAAACATCTCGCCCTCGCCCACCCCAATGACCAAAGGACTGCCCTGGCGCGCGCCAATCATCAGATCATCATGGTCCGTGAAGATACAGGCAATCGCAAAAGCGCCGCGCACGCGGGCCAAAGCGGCGATGACGGCATTTCTGGGTGTATCGCCTTGGTCAAGCGCGCGGGTCACCAATTGCGTGATCACTTCGGTGTCGGTCTCAGACTCAAAGACTCGGCCTTCGGCTTCAAGTTCTGCGCGCAGAGTGCGAAAATTCTCGATAATGCCATTATGGACCACGGCGACGCGCTTAGAAACATGGGGATGGGCATTGCGCTCTGACGGGGCACCATGGGTGGCCCAGCGGGTATGACCAATGCCCATTGTGCCCGCCAAAGGTGTTTGTGCGATCACATGTTGCAGATTGGCAATCTTGCCCTGCGCACGGCGTCGGCTGAGATGCCCGTCCACCAAAGTGGCGACGCCGGCGCTGTCATAGCCGCGATATTCAAGCCGCTTAAGCGCTTCAATGAGGCGAGGAACCGCCGGTTCCTGTCCCAAAACGCCGATAATTCCACACATATGGGTGAGACCTTGCCCTTAAATTGATGCCGCACTCATAGAAGGGTTCAATTATCGGCACCAGTGCAGGCCGCCTCACCTTTGGTGACAGGACATTTCTGGGGTGTCCGAGACGAATTCATTTTGACAAGGGGTCGCAAATTTGATGACGAGCGTCTTTGCTTAGCCTTTTCGCCTGGGATCGCCTTTGGTGACGGCTTTGTCTAACCAAAGGCTTACTTCGATTATCTTTGGGCGATGCTTTGACGACGTGATTAACTTTACCGCCCATACACCCGCGTCAGAAACGCATCAACAGCGGCGGCGGTCTCCTCTGGCCGTTCCTCTTGGGGCAAATGTCCCGTGTTGGGATAGCTGATCAAAGCTGCGCCCTTTATGTCATTGGCAAACCGTTTCGCGTCGGAAAGGGGGATCCAAGGATCAAGCTCTCCCCACAGCACTAAGGTGGGGGCCGTGATTGTTGAGATGGCCTTGTAGGCCCCTGGGTCGTCAGGTGGAGCGCGCAGCCGTTGCAGCGTGGCTGCCCTGTTCCCTTCGCGCATCAACAGATCGTAATAGCGATCGACCATGGGGGCGGTCACAAGGCGGTCGTCGATGATCACCTGCTTAAGATTAGCCGCCAACATCGACCGCGTGGTGAAGAGCGACAAGGTTTCGCCGAGCACGGGCGCTTTGACCAAGCGGAAAATCAAAGGTGGTTTGCCGTCCCCATCACGGGGATAGCCCGCCGCATCAACCAGAATAAGCCCAGCGACTTTACCCGGATGGGCCAGCGCGTAACGCCACGCAACCGCTCCGCCCATTGAGTTTCCCGCCAGCACAAAGCGATTAAGTCCAAGGTGGCTCGCCAGTTCATCAACGACTTTCACATAGGTTTCGCCGGTATAGATTCCACTGGCCGATGGGCCGGTCAGGCCGTGGGCGGGAAAATCAAAGCTGATCACCCGCCATCTGCCTTTTAAGGCGGCCACCCAAGGCTCCCACGTATGGAGACTGGCATTTGACCCATGCGCCAACATGATCGCCGGCGCCTCGCGTTGCCCCTCATCGCGCACATGAAGCCTGACACCATCGCTCAAGGACACAAATTGCGAGGCCGGGGACGTATAACGCTGCTCAGCGGTGGGGATTGGCAGATCCTTGCTGCAGGCCGTTGGGCCGAGCGCGGCCATCATCATGGTGAGGGCGGAGAGGAGGACCGATTTTGAGCGCACGTCTACAGCCTCACCAAGTCCCAATATTCGGCGCGCTCACCCAAGGTTCAGCAGGCTCCAAACGCGGTCCTTTTTGCAACAGCTCGATGGATATGCCATCGGGTGAGCGGACAAAGGCCATATGGCCGTCGCGGGGTGGTCGGTTGATGGTCACGCCAGCGTCCGCCAAGCGTTGGCAGGCAGCATAAATATCGTCAACACGGTAAGCCAAGTGACCAAAGTTGCGGCCGCCATCATAGGCGCTCTCATCCCAATTATGCGTCAGCTCCACCATGGGCAGGCCCGCCGGTAAGCCACCTTCCGTACTACCCCCCGCCGCACGAAATCGCTCAGCATCGTCAGGGGTGGCAAGGAATATGAGGGTAAATCGACCCGCCTCGTTTTGCGTGCGTCGCAGCTCAATCAAGCCCAGAGCATCAACAAAGAAGGCCAAGGCTGCATCCAGATTGCCAACACGGATCATCGTGTGAAGAAAGTTCATCGCCTATCTCCTTAATGACTCATTCAAAGCTGGCGTCTGGTAACGTTCGGCTCGGGCACGATCAAGCGCCGATTTGAGGGCGTCGGCAAAGGCTATGCGCTCGGGCGGTGATAGACAGGTGGCTAAGGGCACGCGCGTGCCCCCGGCGGTCAAATGAACGGTGGCTTCGTAATCACTTTGTTGCTCCACCTGCACGCGGGCAAAACTGGGGCTGACACGCCACCAGCCGACGCGGCCACGATAACAGGTGCGCGAAATGGCGATCTCACTCGCCGTGACGCGAATGGTTTCACGCTCTTTCGCGCCGGATTTGAAATTGAGCTTAAATGCCAGATATATCAGGAGAATATCCAAGCCAAAAAAGCCGATGACCGGCCACGCTCCAATTGAGACAAAGCCCAGGCCCGCTAAAAAGCTCATCGCTGCCATGGAGAGCATGACGATCTTAAAGCCATTTTCAGACAATGACCGATTAGGTCGCAGCTCAGCATCCATATAGACTGGCCCTGCGGCAAGGATGGGTGGATGCTCCAAGGCGACGATGCGATTGCTCATGATCCCCAAGCTAGCGCAGATTTGGGTCTTGGCTAGGGGGACATTTGTGTAGGTTGATTTGGTGCGCATTCCCCCTTCAACCACTGTCGCCAAGTGCAGCGTGAAACGCTAAACGGGGACGATGCCGATCAAGAAAAAAACGCCCCGATCCAAACTGAAGTCCGCCGAAATTGCGGCCCTTTATACCCAATTGGCGCTGGAGCGCCCCGATCCAAGGACAGAGCTCGATTATCACGACCCCTATACGCTGGTCGTGGCAGTGGCCTTATCGGCCCAGTCGACAGATGTGGGCGTCAATAAAGCCACCAAGGGCCTGTTTGCTGTGGCCAACACCCCAGAGGCGATGGTGGCATTGGGGGTGGAGGGGGTGGCAGCGCACATCAAGACGATTGGCCTTTGGCGCAACAAAGCCAAAAATGTGGTGGCATTGTCCCAGATGTTGATTGATCATTATGGCGGTGCGGTGCCGCGTGATCGCGATGCTTTGACTTTATTGCCCGGTGTTGGCCGAAAAACCGCGAATGTGGTTCTCAACGAAGCTTACGGTGAACCCACGATTGCGGTTGATACCCATATTTTCCGCGTCTCCAACCGCACAGGTCTAGCGCCCGGTAAGACCCCAGATGAAGTCGAGGCCATTTTGGACAAGGTGACGCCAGCTGCCTTCAAAAAGGGCGCGCATCACTGGCTGATCCTGCATGGCCGTTATGTGTGCGATGCGCGCAAGCCCGCCTGTTGGCGCTGCGGCATTGCCGATATCTGCAAGTTCAAAGCCAAAACGCCTAACCCGGCTGATAATATCAAATGACGGACGTCAGTGGCTGGATACGCCTCGCAAGA
>JBEINE010000136.1:0-8029 GCA_040378245.1 Hyphomonadaceae bacterium
CCTCCGATTGCCGAGGGAGCCGCCTCGGCTTGTGTGTATGTGCTTTCCGTCATTGTATTATCTCCCGAAAAATAGTGATGCGCTTTGGCTACATCCCCTCACAGAAACGGCTAGGCGGCATTTTTTAGCTGTAAGCAATAAATCCAATTTGCTCGCAGTCACGCTCCACCGCCTCAATGGTCTCTTGATCTTGGCCATCCTGGACGATCCCGACTGCCTCACTACCGCTGATATCCGCCCCGTAGGCCAGGTAACCCGGTTGGCCATTGCGAGCCGCTGCAGTGGATTGCATAGAATACCTGCGCTGATGATCACCTAGAGACCTATCTAGCGCCCGAGCAAATGCCAGCGCCCAATCGTCTGCAGTAGGGTGGCGTGGGCCGATTTGGTCATAGTCAGACTCGGTCAGCTCAAATATACGGCCGCCTAGGTCTGCACTATCTCCCCAGATGTAGCCGCTATTTGTGTCAATCAAAATTATTCTCATTGTATTATCTCCCGAAAAATAGTGATGCGATTAGCATGATCACGCCGATGGCGGCTAGATCGCGAATGATTGAACCGCGCGCTTCGCGGTAGTGGATAGCGTGGCGGTGGTCTGATTTGAGGCCGTTCATGACAGTATTTCCGCCAGCTCTAATGCCTCAATGAGCTTTCTCGCCCATTGCGCGGCTTCCATATTTTTACCGCACAATTTGTACGCGATAGCTTTCGCGAGGCATTTAGCGATGTATGATCTATCTAGCATAACTTGGGTTCCTTTCCCAATTACCGCGCGGCGTATCCGCTTGGTGTGATTGCAATGTATTCGCCTTCTTGCAGACTGTCAAGCCCCATTTGACAGTTTTTGCAGCTAGCGCTAGGTGACACATGTCGTCGACACACCAAAAGCCCCATAAATAAGCCACTTGAAGCCATAAGCAGCCACAAAACTGCATCTTGTCGACACCCGTCGACACCCGTCGACACCCGTCGACTCACCAAATCCGCCCCAAATCCGCCCCATGGCACAATGCCCGCAATCGCCTCGCCCGCACAATCGCATAATAGACATAAGAGACACTACATAGAGAGACACAGAGCGCGCGTGACAGGCTTTACCGCGTAGCGGGTAATGTGGCATACACAGTGCATGTAATAGGCGCGTAGCGCGCTTGCTAAGGGACCATAAGACATGCCTAGAGCTGACACTCTCCCAGCTATGAAGCCACTACAAGGCAGAATACCACCACGCCTACGCGATGCTATCGGCCTAATCGTCCAAGATGGCTATTCTGTCAAAAAAGCCGCCGAAACAGTCGGATATTCAACACATGCTCTTTCAGCTGCCCTCAGGCGTTCTCACGTCCAAGCCTATAAGGGGGATATTATTGCGTCTTTTATGGCAAATGCGGGAGATTTGGCCCGAAATACGCTCGTAAACCTCATGATTCACTCCAAAAGTGACGATGTGAGGCATAAAGCTGCCCGCACCATTCTCGAGCTGACAGGCGAAATAGGCGGAAACGCCGATAAACAGGGCGGGTCGGGCGATGTCGTGGTCAATATCCTCACTGGGCCAAGGGTCAATAACGGGTCGTCAAGCGACGATACCGAGCAACAATCGATCACGGTCGAGGTATTGCGCAACAGGACGCCGGAGCCTCAAGGTCCCATCCTTGACGTAAACCATACCGTGATTGGCGATATTGACGCGCAATAATATTGCTCAATAGTCTGGCCATCAAGCAATAATCTTGCGTCAAAACCCCTCAAAAAGGCCAAAAGTGCGATTTGCCCACCGGGCGGTAAGCAAGATTATTGCGTGACGGGTTCATTGGTGGGGTTTTATTGCGCGATACATGGCCGCGCGGCTGACATTCAACCTCTCGGCCACTTCTTTCGATGACATTGCGCCTAGTGCCAGCATCGCCTTGGCTTGCTCTATGGCCTTGGGCGTCATCACCTTCGGCCTTCCTCCGGTCTTGCCCTGTCTCTTGGCCTCTGCCAGTCCGGCCCGGGTCCTCTGTTGGATCAATGATCGCTCAAACTGCGCGATTGATCCGAGGATATGGAATAAGAGCATCCCGCTTGGCGTCGTGGTATCAATGGCGTCGGTCAAGCTGACTAGGCTAATGTCACGGGCTTTAAGGTCTAGCGCCGTGTCTATCAGCTGCTTGAGCGATCTAGCCAAGCGATCCAGCTTCCATATGACTAGCGTATCTCCTGCCCTTAGTGTCTCACCCAATAGCCTTGCCAGCTCTGGCCTGTCAGCCTTGGCACCACTCGCCCGCTCTTGGATGATCAAATCGCATCCGGCTTGCTTTAGTGCCTCGACTTGGTGGCTTGTGTCTTGGTCTATTGTCGATACTCTTGCATATCCTATCCTCATTTCACTGCCCCTTCTGTCTCACTACTCATGGTGATGCACATTGCACAGAGACATATAAATAGACAGGTTGATAGACTGTCAATCGTGGCAACACACAAGCATTGCAGTCAGTCTCACTAATGACCGTTTAATAGACAGCCTTTACCCCACTGGCTTAACTCGCATCGGTCTAGCAACATGGGATGATGATCGTGCCGCCTCCTTTAACCCACATGGTCCGGAGGCACTATCTTTCAATCCGCGTGCACTATAGGGACGCCGATGCAAGGGGGGTGGGGGTAAAACTGATCGCGCCGTTACCGTATGGGCATCCCACCAAAATTTCAGCCAACAAAAACCTTTTGCAAAAAATTGGGGTAGAGTGGTAGATTGTTGCGGTTTTGGTGGTATTATTGTGAATATTTTTCGGCCTGTGAGACCCTTTTGAAATGAGCTCGACCGCATTTGTGGTGGCAAAAATTTCAGAGCCTTTGAAACCTTTTGTGTGTGCTTAGATATTAGTGAATAATGTTGGGATAAAGTGTTATGGCAGGCAGACCGGCGAAACCGAGATTGGGGCGTAATGCGCCATCGATAAACATTCAGGTAGATGGGGCGACGTTGGAGGCTTTTTTGGCCAGTCGCGCCAAGGTTAATATCATTCAAGGTTGCATAGGCAGCGGCAAGACGAGGGCTGCGATTTACCGATTGTTTTTGATGGCGAGTGAGCAGGTTGCGGTTAATGGCAAGCGTCGGACGCGTTGGTTGGTGACGCGTCCTACTGGTCCTGAGTTGGTGACGACGATTGTGAAGGATTTTAAGGAGCTTTTTCCTGAGGAGGATGGCTGGGGTACATGGAACATGACATCGCCGATTACGTTCAGGATGCGTGTTGGTCCTATTGAGGCTGATTTTATATTTTTGGCTTTGGATGATGAGGGCGACATTCGCAAGTTGAAGTCTACTCAGTTTACGGGTGCGATGATCAATGAGGGTCAATATACGCCTTTGTTCATGTTCACTGAGATATTTGCGCGGATTGGTCGTTATCCTCCCAAGGAATATGTGAATGGCCATTTGATGGGCGGGGCGACTAGGGCTTGCGTGATTATGGACATGAACGCGGCGGATGAAAGCCATTGGGTTCCGATAATGCGTGGTGATGTGCCTATGCCTGATTGGTTCAATGCTGATGATGTGAGGCGTCATACTAATCGCATTGATGAATCCACTGGTAAGCCGATGGTCAATTTCTACATGCAGCCACCGGCCTTGATTGAGATCAAGGATTCTTCGGGGTCTGTTGTCGATTACAAGATAAATCCAGAGGCGGAGAATTTGGCGTTTTTGCCGTCTGATTACTATGCCAACAAGATACTAGGTGCGAGCAAGGATGTGATTGACATGACTTGTATGAACCGCACTGGGGCATTGAGAGGGGGGAAGCCCGTGCATAATGGGTATAACAAAGAAATTCACATGGCGCGTGATGCGCTGATCTATAAGCCAGAGGTTGATTTGATTGTGGGCTTGGACTTTGGTCGGACGCCTGCGGCTGTTTGGGGCCAGCATTGGGGCGGGCGGTGGTATATCTTGGGGGAATATTATCTTGAAGATGTGTCGTCGGAGCAATTTGCGCCTATGGTCAAAAAAGAATTAACGCGGCGGTGCCAAGGTTTGGAATGGGGCCGCGTGAAGCTGTACGGTGATCCCTCTGGCAATGATCCCGGCCAAGCAAGCGACGTGACCAGCTTCCAGATATTCCGCAAGGCCGGGCTTCAAGTTGTGGCTGCATCGGCTGGATTGCGATTTGAAGCACGAAGAGCGGCTGTTGATAGCGTATTGGCGCGCATGGTTGGTGGGTATCCCGGCATATTGTTTGATCAATCGTGCCGCATGATTACTGCGGGCCTTGGTGGCGGTTACAAGTGGAAAACTGTTAGGGGGCGCGACGGTGATGTGACCATTGATGTGCCTGTCAAGAACAAATATTCTCACCCTATGGATGCTTTCCAGTATTTGTTGGCCGGTGCTGGGGAGGTAACAGAAGTGACGCTTGGCACTAATGTGGCCAGGCGCATTGATACCCGGGTCAATAGTCGGGTGTTTCGTGATGATCGCAATCGGATGTTTAGGAGGCGTGGGTGAGCGCTTACGTCATGTTCCTTGGCCGGCAACGGTCATATTGGACGGACTGGTTTAATCCCCAAGGGTATCGGCATTGTTTCCCATTTTGGTTTGATGGCGATGCCGATCATTGGGTGATAGCGGAAAACAACCATGATCGGCTGAATGTGATCTTGTTGAAGCCCCACGAGTTTGACCATTGGTTGCTTGTGATGCAGCGGGCGGGGTGTTCATGCTTGCAGGTCGAGCGCAAATCTAGCCCGCATTTCTTCTTTCGCTTGGGTCTTTGGTGCGTTCCATTTACCGCCCATGCGGTTGGCTCTAGATCGCGTGCGTTTCGACCGATAGCCCTTTGGCGCGATCTTGTGCGCGATGGTGCCAGACCTGCTTTTGTTGGCAGACCAAAGGATTTTCGCGACAATGATGAAGTCACAAAAGGCCCCGCAAGAAAGCCCCGAAGCCGTAGCCAAGCGTCAACGTGAGGAATTGCGGGCTGATAAGGCTAACTTGTCCACTACACAGAATGTGCTTGATGGCCTTACCCGTCGATACTCACGGCGTTTTGGTTTGGTAAAGCCGTCTGGTTCACAGCAAAATATTGTTGGCGGTCTCAACCAGCTTGCGGGCGCGGCTAATGCTGGAGGCACATTTGATGCTGGCGGCGCATTTAATCCCGGTTTCACTGGCGGGTATACCTATAACGGCGGTAGTGAAAAAAGTTATGGCAGCTTTGGCCTGCTTTACTAGGGAAATCTGAAAATGCCCCTAGACGACAAAAAGATTCTCGCAAAGATCACCGAGGCCAAGGCCGATAGAGCTAAGGCCCAGCAATGGATCAATGAGTGCTTACGCTATTCCATGCCGCTTGCGCCGCGTGTGGGCTTTACCGACACAACCAAGCCAGAGCCAAAAGAACAAGACGACCTGTTTGATACAACGCTTCAAGACACCACCGACGACTTTGGTTCCGACATGAATCATCTATTCACCCCGCGCCATGAGAAGTGGGTGAAGTTTGAGTTGACGGACGAATTAACCGAAGGCGAGAAGAAGCAAATTCAGCCAGAGGTGACGGCACAGTCTGATTTGCTGTTTGGTGAGATTGAGCGGTCAACGTTCTATGAGGCAGCGGGTGCGGCTTATCCATCATGGGCTTTAACCGCCGCCGCATTGTCAATTACAGATCCCGGTGCTGGTCAGCCAATCTTCTGCCAACACATCGAAGTCAACCAATTGTTGCTATCGCGCGGCCCGCTTGGCGGCTTTGATGGCCGCTATCGCGAATGGCCTGCTATGACCCGCGATGACATTAGCGTGATCTGGCCTGCCATTTTCCCTAAGGTGTCCGATGTTGAGGGAAAGAAAAAGATCAACGTCATTGATGGTTGGACCCGTGAATGGGATGACCCAACGGTCGAGACATGGTGCTTTAGCATTTCCGTCAACAACAAAATCGAGCATAAGGCCCGCTTCACAGGTGATGGCTGTTGCGGGTTTATTGTTTTGCCTTGGAGCAAGTCATCGCGCACCGCATGGATGCCGGGACCTATCAACAAAGCTCTACCACCGGCGCGTACCCTCAATGAGTTGTCCTATCTGTATCTGACAGCGCTTAACCGCGACGTTGACCCGCCTATGTCTTACGAGGAAGACGGGGTCATGAATCCAGAAGGTGGCATTGATGCGGGCATTTGGCTTGCGCGCGCGCCGGGGTCTGAAAGGCCAGAGCCTATCCGTAGTGAGGCCCGCCTTGATGCGTCAGTATTCGAGCGCGAGAAGCTGGAAGTCAAAATCAAGAAGTGCCTATATCAAGATCGCCCAGATCAAGCGGGAAAGACGCCACCGACCGCCACGCAATGGATGGATGAAAAGGCTTGGAATACGCGGCGCATGGAATTGCCACGCGATATTGCCACAAACGATTGGGTGATCCCGATCATAAACCGCTTTTCGTATCTGATGACGGTACGCGGGCAACCAATGGCCGTGACTTTGAACAATCGGCTTATCAGGCTCAGGCCCAAGACGCCATTGTCGAAAGCCCGTGACGTTGAAGACATGCAAACTACAATGCAAGTCATCAACATGTCGCTGCCAATCTTGCAGCTTGAGCAACAAGGTAGCCCGATAGACGCGCGCGCCACGATTGAAAAGCTGATGACAACCGCCGATGAACGCCACATTGTCTTGCTGTCCGAAGACCAGATTGCCCAGCAACAAGCGGCGGCTCTAGCGCAACAGACCGGTGCCGATCCAACTCAAGGCGTAATTTAATGAGACAAGCTCGAACATTTGACAGCCTTCGCAAGCCCGCGATTGCGCCCAAGACCGAAAACATCAACGAGGTAATTCACGCGGTTTTTAACACGCCAGATGGCCGCGCCTTGTTGCAATGGCTGTGGGATCAGCACGTAACATCGCAACAGCCCATGATGGCTGACGAGCGTGCGTATCGCGAAGCAGAGGGAAAAAAGAGACTAGTGCACGACCTGACAAACAGAGTCGAGGAGTTTGCACGTGGGCCTACTGGACCTAAATCAGAGCAAAGCTAGCGATACCCCTGTTGTGGCGCCCGCCGATGGCGCGCCCGTTGTTGATGTACAAGCCGCTGCCAATCCAGTCGCCAATCCAGAAGTTGCAGCCGTTGTTGCACCAGAAGGTTTGCCAGAAGGTTTATGGGCAGACGGCAAACTGAACGTCGATGCGATCAAAGCGCTTCATGAGGAAGCCACCAAATTCAAGACAACCCAATCCGAGCGCGAGGCTTTGCTTCCCAAAGATGGCGTCTACACTATCGCCCTTCCATCTGATCTCAAGGATGACGCGGGCCAGCCAATCAAGATTGATGAAACCGCCCCGGCCTACAAGGTTCTGTTGGAAGCATCCAAGGAATTGAAGCTGACGCCCGCCGAGGCCAACGGTTTTGCGGAAAAGATGGTTCGCCTGCAGCTCGAAGAAGCTAGGGCAGATATGAAAGCCGAAGCTGACCGCGTGGCCGGCGAACAAAAGCTATTGGGTGAAAACTACAAGGCCCGAATTGAAACGTTGCGCAATGGATTTGTTGCCCAGCTAGGTGAGGACACCGCCGATCTATTTGCGGGCGTCAATACCGCAAAAGGCGTGATCGCCGCAGAGCGCCTATTGGCTAAGCTGACTGGCACCAACCTTTCGCCCACCGCCCAACCAACTCAACAACAAACCGCGCTCCCCGCGCACGAACGAATTTACGGCTCAAGGGCCTAATAGGAGCACGTCATGGCTACAGTAAACGCAAACTTTCCGTCATTGATTGACGTAACAACCCGCTTGGATCCCAATGGGGGCCTAGCCGCTGTTGCTGAATTGCTGACGCAAACTAACGAAATCCTAACGGATATGCCCTTCTTTGAAGGCAACCTTCCTACAGGCCACAAAGGTACTGTTCGCACGTCATTGCCTACCGCTGCATGGCGCTTGATTAACCAAGGTGTTCCAGTCGGCAAGTCCACAACGGCGCAAATCATTGATTCTTGCGGTATCTTGGAAAGCTATTCGGTGGTTGACGAGATTCTC
>JBEINE010000169.1:0-6030 GCA_040378245.1 Hyphomonadaceae bacterium
AGCGATTTGGCGGATTGCACAACTCGATCCTGTTTAGTTTGGCCTAAATACCAATTCCCCACCGCTCTTGCCCCCGCCCCCCAAAGGCGCTAACAGCTACAGCCTTCCAAGGCCCTCCCGTGCTGATAAGTGCGGGAGGGTTTTTTGCGACCGGAAGCCCAACTCTGGCAGCCCAACTAACGGACAAAAAGAATGCCCAAACGCACAGACCTCAAATCAATCCTGATCATTGGCGCTGGCCCCATAGTGATTGGCCAAGCCTGTGAGTTTGATTATTCGGGCGTGCAGGCGTGCAAAGCGCTGCGTGAGGAGGGTTACCGAGTGATTCTCGTGAACTCTAATCCCGCCACCATTATGACTGATCCCGACATGGCCGACGCCACTTATGTTGAGCCCATCACGCCTGAAGTGGTGGAGCTGATCATCGCCAAGGAGCGCCCAGACGCTGTCCTGCCGACTATGGGGGGGCAAACGGCGCTCAATTGCGCTTTGACGCTGGAAAAGAACGGCGTGCTGGCCAAATACAATGTTGAGATGATCGGGGCCAAGGCTGACGTTATTGAAAAGGCCGAAGATCGCCTGAAGTTTCGCGATGCCATGGACAAAATCGGCCTTGAAAGCCCCAAATCCAAAATGGTGCGCAACCTTGAAGAGGCGATGGAGGCCCTCCCCTTTGTGGGTCTGCCCTGCATCATTCGCCCGAGCTTTACCCTAGGCGGCACAGGCGGGGGCATCGCCTATAATGTCGAGGAGTTTAAGCGCATCTGTACGGGCGGTATTGACGCCAGCCCGGTCGGGGAAGTGCTCGTTGAAGAAAGTGTGCTGGGTTGGAAAGAATATGAGATGGAGGTCGTCCGCGATAAGGCGGATAATTGCATCATCATTTGCTCGATTGAAAACATTGACCCGATGGGTGTCCACACCGGCGACAGCATCACAGTCGCCCCTGCCCTCACCCTCACAGATAAAGAATATCAGCGCATGCGCGATGCCTCTATCGCCGTGCTGCGCGAAATTGGCGTTGAGACGGGCGGCTCCAACGTGCAGTTTGCTGTAAACCCCGCTGACGGGCGCATGACAGTCATTGAGATGAACCCGCGTGTGTCGCGCTCATCCGCCTTGGCGTCTAAAGCGACAGGCTTTCCCATCGCGCGGGTCGCTGCGAAACTGGCCGTGGGTTACACATTGGACGAGATCGCCAATGACATCACCGGCGGCGCGACGCCAGCCTCTTTTGAGCCGACAATCGACTATATCGTCACCAAAATCCCCCGCTTTGCCTTTGAAAAATACAAAGGTGCCGATACAACTTTGACCACCAGCATGAAATCGGTTGGTGAAGCCATGGCGATTGGCCGGACGTTCCAAGAGAGCTTTCAAAAGGCGCTGCGGTCGCTGGAAACCGGTCTGAATGGCCTTGACCCGTTCTTGGACATTGGCACTGACAAAGAGGCCATCCACCAAGCCCTGACCATCCCCACACCCACACGGATACTTGTGGTGGGTCAGGCGTTGCGGGCGGGAATGAGCATCAATGAAATCCACGCCGCCTGCAAGATTGATCCTTGGTTCCTCGAACAAATGGCGCAGATTATCGAAACAGAGGCCAAATTGGTAGCCACAGGCCTGCCGCAAAACGCACCCGATTGGCGTCATGTGAAGGCCCAAGGCTTTTCTGATAAAGCGCTGGCGCGGATTGTGGGCAGCTCTGAGACCCAGGTGCGCGCTTTGCGTCGTGCGGCGGGCGTGCGCCCGGCCTATAAGCGCATCGATACCTGTGCGGCTGAGTTTGCCTCCCCCACGCCCTATATGTATTCGACTTACGAGGTGGAGTGCGAAGCCAAGCCGACGGGCGCGAAGAAAATCATCATCCTTGGCGGGGGTCCCAATCGCATCGGACAAGGTATTGAGTTTGACTATTGCTGTTGCCACGCCGCCTTTGCCTGCGCCGAATTGGGCATTGAAAGCATCATGGTCAATTGTAATCCTGAGACCGTCTCAACCGATTATGACACCTCAGACCGGCTGTATTTTGAGCCATTGACCGCCGAAGATGTGCTGGAAATCATTGCGACTGAAAGCCAAAATGGAGAGCTTTTGGGCGTGATCGTGCAATTTGGCGGTCAGACGCCCCTCAAACTCGCGCACCCCTTGGAGCAAGCCGGCGTGCCGATCCTTGGCACCAGTGTCGACGCGATTGACATTGCCGAGGACCGCGAGCGTTTCAAAGCCTTGCTGCAACAACTCAATATGCTGCAACCGCGCAATGCCATCGCGCGCACGAAAGAAGAAGCGATCCTTGGCGCGACGGCTGTCGGCTATCCCGTGGTCTTGCGGCCCTCTTATGTTTTAGGCGGGCGGGGCATGGAGATTGTCCATGATCAACAAAGCCTTGAACGCTACGTCCGTGAAGCTGTGATTGTGTCGGGCGATAATCCGGTGCTGATTGACCAATATTTGCGCGACGCTATTGAAGTGGATGTGGATGCCCTATCAGACGGCAAAGACGTTTTTGTTGCGGGCATTATGGAGCATATTGAGGAGGCGGGGATTCACTCGGGCGATAGCGCCTGCGCCCTTCCCCCCTATACATTGTCAGACGACCTCATTGCCGCCATTGAGGCCCAAACGATCGCAATGGCCAAGGGCCTCAATGTCGTGGGCCTGCTCAACATTCAATATGCGATTAAGGATGGCACGATCTATGTATTGGAGGCCAATCCGCGCGCCTCGCGCACCGCGCCCTTTGTCGCCAAGGCGGTTGGTATTCCCGTGGCGCGGATTGCTGCAAAGCTGCAAGCGGGCGCATCACTAGCGAGCTTTGGATTGACCAAGAAAAAGCTAAGTCACGTGGCTGTCAAAGAAGCCGTGTTTCCCTTTGCACGCTTTGCCGGTGTAGACCCGATATTGGGCCCAGAAATGCGCTCAACCGGTGAGTGCATGGGCATTGACCGGGACTTTGGTCAGGCCTTCCTAAAGTCGCAAATGGGCGCAGGCATGACTTTGCCCCAGCAGGGCACGGCCTTTTTGTCCGTAAAGGACAGCCACAAAAAGCATTTGCCAGAGCTGGGTGCTCAGTTTGTTGCATTGGGCTTTAAACTTGTCGCGACAGGGGGCAGTGCAGCCGTGTTGCGCGAGGCGGGCGTCCCCGTCCTGCGGATCAACAAAGTCCTTGAAGGTCGCCCCCATATTGTTGACGCTATGATCAACGGGCAGATTCAATTGGTCGTCAATACAACTGAGGGCCAACAATCGCTGACGGATAGCTATTCAATTCGCCGCACGGCTCTGGTCGCCAATATTAGCTATTATACCACAATCGCGGGGGCCTTGGCCGCGGCAACCGCTATAGGATCGGCCAAGGCAAAAACCATGCAGGTAACACCACTGCAAGCCTATGCTTGACGAACGCTAATATGTTTCCCACTCTATAGTCCCTTTTTGCGGAACCCCCTTTATGGAAAAGATCCCGATGACTGCGCAGGGCCATGCAGCCCTAGACGCAGAACTTAAACGTTTGAAGACCACAGAACGCCCAACCGTCATTGGCGCGATCTCTGAAGCGCGCTCGCATGGCGATCTCTCTGAGAATGCCGAATACCATGCCGCCAAAGAGCGACAATCCTATATTGAGGGTCGTATTGCCGAGCTTGAGGACAAGCTGGCCCGCGCCCAAGTGATTGACGTATCCAAACTGTCGGGTTCGAACGTCAAATTTGGGGCAACAGTCACCGTCCTCGACGAGGATACCGAGCATCAGGCGATTTATAAGATCGTCGGTGAAGATGAGGCCGATGTGAAGTCCGGCAAAATCTCGATTACCTCGCCAATTGCTCGCGCCATGATCGGCAAAGAAGAAGGTGACGTAGTGGAAGTGGCCGCGCCTGGCGGCTCCAAGAGCTATGAGATTGTTACGGTGGCTTGGGTTTAGGGAGCGGGGCTGTTAGTAACTGAGGCTGATGCTCGCGAGTATGCGGTTGTTTTGGGCTGGGGTTGAGGGGCCGCGCTTCTCGGATCGGGCGACGGCGAAGTTAGCGGCAAAGCGCGGTGTCGCACGGACTTCCAAGCCCAGACCCTTGGAGATGAAGGTGGTGTATGTGCGTTGCGCAAGGTCGCGGCCATGGCCGATGTCGAGAAAGACAAACGGGCTGAGGTTGAACTCGCCCACCTCACGGGTTGGCAGGCGCAGTTCGTTGCGCGTGATCAGCGTTAGATCATATGCCCCGTCGTCAAGATCGTATCCGCGCACGAGCTGCGGCCCGCCAAGCGCGGCCTTTTCCGTCAGCGGCAGGGCTTCCCCGGCGATCTGTGCGGCAAGCTGGTTCTTGAAGAACACGTTTCCCCCAAGCGGGCGGGTGAAGGTGGAGGCATAGGTCAAATAGGCATAGGTCAGTTCATCGATCGCATTTTGCGAAAAGCGGCGCGCGCGGGCGCTGGTCTGACCGGGGCCAATCCCGCCCGGTGAGCCATGTACCGCCAGATCAAGATCGAAGGTGGGGCTGGCATAATGATAGCCTGCGACCAGTTGATAGATATCAAGCTTGGCGGTGAAGACATTGGTATCGAAGAAGGCGGTGGTGGCGATGGCACGCTTGGCCTCGACACCGACCCGAAGATCGCTGAGTCCGCGCCCGCTGACTGGGCCACCAAGCGAGGTGCGATAGACCAGATAGGCCTCCTCGGCTTGAAACTTGGTGAGGAAGGGGACCAGCGGCTGACGGGTTTCGACGCGGTCAAGCGTAAGTTCGATCTGGCCATGTCGGGCTACGGGCGCGGTATAGCTCAGCGCATGGCTCAGATAGCGCGGTCGGCGATCCAACCAGACATCGTCAGAAGCGGTCACTTGCGCCGAAAGCAACCCATCCGGCACGAACACATTGCCCAGCGTGACGCCGAGATAGTTCCGATTCTCTTTAGTCTTGCGCGAGCCGGCGTTGCTGTAGCCGCCATAGACCTGCCAAGGACGGCTGTTGGTGAGGGCAAGCACAAGATCGGTCTCGCCCCGCTGAGCGCCCGGCTGGAACAGCAACTGCGCCTGGCGGAAGGGATAGCGGTTGAGCCAGGTGACATCCTCGGTCAAGGTGCCGATCGCCACGGCATCGCCGGGCGCGAGGCCGATGCGGTCGCGAAGTGCCGCATCCTCCCCAGCGCGTGCACCCTGTGTCAGCACGCGACCGACCCGGAATTCCATCACGCGGAAAACAAGCCTACCGGTGCTGATGTCCTGTTCGGGTGTTGAAACCGAGACGAGCGGATAGCCGAGCGCGCGGTAGCGCTCGGTGATCGCGGCGGCGGCGCGCGAGATCAGAGCCAGCGACGGCGGCTGGCCGAGTAGTGGGTCGAGCGCGCGCGCGATCGCGGCATCTCCGCTGATCCGCAGTGCGGCCGCACTGGTGATCGCTGTCGCGCCTGCGGCCGGCAACGGCTCGTCGCCGCCGATCAGCGCGATATGGCGCAGCGGCACGCCGAGCGGTGTGAGGTCGGTCTCGGGCGTGTCGACCGGCGGCGAGGCCGGGCGGACGAGTTGCGGCTGCGGCTGGCGCGCCGAGTTGCGTTCCACCGGCTGGGATACCGACTGGGATACCGACTGGGCATGGGCGACAGGGGTGATCAGCAGCAGCGCGACCGCTGCGACCGACACCATTGAGAGCGGGCGACCTGGGGGCATCAAGAGGTTCATGTCATTACCGTTCGGTGCTGTTATGTGGTGCGACCGGGTCCGAGGCTGAGGTCGGGTCCGGCCGGTCAGAGCCGCGCACGGCGATCACGTCAGGCGTGAAGGCGGGCGGGATCGGGCCGAGGGGGGCTTGGGGTTCGATAGCGCGGCCAAATGCTTCGCCGCAGGTGAACGTGAACAGCTCAAGCGTCATGTCAGTGCAGCGCGGCGGTGCCCAGACCCCAGCGATCGGACTGGGTGGCGGCGCTGGTGGTGGCGGCGCTGGTGGTGGCGGCGCTGGTGGCGGCGGCGCTGGTGGTGGCGGCGCTGGTGGCGGCGGCGCTGGTGGTGGCGGCGCTGGTGGCGGCGGCGCT
>JBEINE010000062.1:0-14936 GCA_040378245.1 Hyphomonadaceae bacterium
AATGTCGCCCCTGCCGGGCCAATTGCGTGCAAGCCGATGGGGCTTGTAGCCATCAAAGTGGTGCGCTTCATAAACATATGGGTCGTAAGACCCGACGCCCAGCGGGCCCGCCCGCCGGTTGGCAAAACATGATTGGGCCCCGCAAGATAATCACCCAAAGCCTCTGGCGCCCAGCGGCCCAGAAATATCGCCCCCGCGTGGCGCACTTTGGACGCCAAAAGTTCTGGGGCATCGGTGGCAATTTGCAAATGTTCGGGGGCACCATGATCGCTCAGTGCTATCGCATCCATAAGTTTATCAACAATGATCACCGCCCCATAGGAAGGCCACGACAACGCGGCCTCCGGCCCAGCCTCACCGCGCGCGATCATGGCGTTGGCGGCCACAATAACGCGCCGCCCAAAATCAGCATCGTCCGTGAAGAGGATGGATTGGGCATATTTGTCATGCTCGGCTTGCGCCAAAAGATCCGCAGCGATAATGGCGGGGTCATTGAGCCCATCAGCAATAATGAAAACTTCCGACGGTCCCGCAACAGAATCAATACCAACTTTGCCAAAGACCAGCTTTTTTGCGGTTGATACCCAAGCGTTCCCGGGGCCTGCAATAAAGTCAACAGGCGCGATAGGATGTGCGCCATGGGCAAGGGCGGCAATAGCTTGAGCGCCCCCAATGCCATATATCTCATCGACCCCAGCAATCTTGGCGGCAGCCAGAATTGCGGGATTGTCCAGCATCCGGGCCGGGGGCGTGACCATGACCAAACGCTGTACTCCAGCCGCTTTGGCTGGCAAAGCGTTCATCAAAACTGAAGATGGGTAAGCCGCTAAACCGCCCGGCGCATAAAGGCCTGCTGCGTCTACAGGGGACCAGCGCCACCCCATCGTGACATTTTGATCATCTGTCCACTGATCATCATGGGGGCGAGCGCGAATGTGATAGTCTGAGATACGCTGCGCGGCGAGTTCTAAGGCTTTGACCACCTTAGGCTCGCAGGCCTTGATGGCAGCATCGACCTGCAAAGCGGTAATAGCGATGGTTTCGCGCGTCACAGTGACATTGTCAAAGCGCTGTGTGAGCTCTGCGAGCGCCTCAAATCCGCGCGTGCGGACCTGCGTCACGATGTCAGCGACTTTGCTTTCGACCCCGTCCACGGCATCGCTGCGATCCGCTAGGAGGGCTTGATAGCGAGCCGGAAAGTCTGGTGAATTGGCATATAGGAGTTTGGACATAGGGGGTATTTAGGTGGTTAAGTCGGCAAAAGGGAGCACGGGGTGCAGCTCTGGGCTGTTGCATTTGTGCTGGGATGGGTGATGAAAGCCCCTCCCCTTCGTGGAGACGGGTTGGGGGGTGTCTCCGCGTTCATTGTCGCTTAAAAACAGCGCGCGTGCGTCGAAATCCCCCCATCCCCCAACCCCTTCCCCATCAGGGAAAGGGGAGGCGCACAGCCAAGAAACAACGCGCTCAAAGTCAAATGCGATAAACCTAGGATACAGCTGATCTGCCTTTTGCCCCCCTAATGCTCAGGCCGGCCAATAGCCTGGCGCGGACTTCCCAAGTCAGCGAGAATGACATCCAAACATTCAACTTCAAGGGCGATCGCACCCCCATCGGCCAGATTGAGCGTCACAATGCCGCTTGGTGCCTCTTGGGCTTCAAAGCTGATGGACAATAAGGACGCGAAGGCGTCTGGGCGCATTTGGCTGACATTCTGGGCTTTAACACTGAGTACCCCGTCAAAAGACACAGCCGCCCAGACGCGCTCTCCCTTGCCTTGCCTCGTCACGGCCTCCCAAACATAGCGCTGAATCTTCAGCGTAAAGCGTCGCGCCGTAGGTCGCCACACGCCATCGCCAATTTGGATAATCGCATCCTGTGCGGCCGCTGAGATGATCGCCAAATCGGCCGCATCTTCGGCAAGTAGGCGTAGAGGTCGATGAGCCACCTAAGCCTCCGAAGCACTTAAGCGGGAAATATTGGCGCCGACACCCCCGAGTTTGGCCTCAAGCCGCTCAAAGCCACGATCCAAGTGATAGACCCGCGAAATCACCGTTTCACCCTGCGCCATCAGCCCTGCGATGATTAAGGACACTGAAGCCCGCAAATCGGTTGCCATAACCGGTGCGCCGCGCAATATCTGCACCCCGCGCACCACGGCCTCTGACCCGCGCACGGCAATGTCAGCCCCTAATCGACGCAGTTCGGGCGCGTGCATATAGCGATTTTCAAAGATGTTTTCATGAAAAATCGACGCACCGATTGCATTGGTCATCAGTGCCATGACTTGGGCTTGCAGGTCGGTTGGGAAGCCTGGATAAGGTTGGGTGTCAATATCGACAGCCTTGATGGGCTTTTCCAGATCCCGCGTGATTTTGACCCAATCGGGCCCGACCTCAATTTGCACGCCAGCGCGTTGCAGCACATCTAAGAGGCTTGATATGGTTTCTGGAACAACGCCCGTTAGTGTGACACTGCCGCCAGCTGCCGCGACACAACAAGCATAAGACCCTGCTTCAATGCGGTCTGGGATGACGCTCCAGTTGGTACCATGCAATTCATCGACGCCTTGAATATGCAATGTTGATGTCCCGATACCGTCAATCCTCGCGCCCATGGCAATCAGGCAGCGCGCGACGTCGCCGATCTCTGGTTCTCGCGCTGCATTTTCCAGCACGGTCTCCCCTCGAGCCAGCGTTGCAGCCAACATCGTATGTTCGGTCGCGCCGACAGAGACAAATGGGAAAACGATTTTGGCGCCGCGCAGCCCGCGCAATGCCGCCGCCTTCACGTAACCGCCTTCAATCACAATATCTGCGCCCATGGCTTCAAAAGCCTTAAGGTGGAGGTCAACGGGACGCGCGCCAATCGCGCAACCCCCAGGCAAGGAAACGGTCGCGTGGCCAGCACGCGCCAGAAGCGGACCCAAGACGTTGAAAGTCGCCCGCATTTTTCGTACGAGGTCATAAGGTGCGATCGTGGAATTGATGGCTTCAGCCTGCATCGATAAACGCCCGCTGCCTTTGGGCCAAAAGCACGTGACGCCCAATTGCTCCAACAGCTCAATCATGAACCGTGTGTCAGCCAGCTCGGGCATATTGGTCAGCACCAATGGCTGAGCGGTCAGGAGGCTCGCGGCCTGCAGTTTCAGGGCTGAGTTTTTAGCGCCGGAAATCGGGATCGAGCCATGAAGCTGCGTCCCGCCGACAAGGGCTATACGGTCCATACGAGTTTCTTTTCTGAGGCGCGCGGTGGGTTGGGCTTATGACGAGCTGCCCATCTTTTCAAGAGCTGGCGGTGTTGGGGCTCAACTAAGCCAACAGGCTTTCAAACACCAAGGCGCCATCTTGACTGCCCAGTTCGGCTTCAAAGGCGCGGTCGGGGTGGGGCATCATACCCAGAACACGTCCCCTCTTATCAGTAATGCCGGCGATATTGCGAGCCGAGCCATTCAGCTTGGTCATGTAGCGGAATGCGATGCGATCCTCGCCTTCCAACATGTCTAGCGTAGAGTCGTCAGCATAATAATTGCCTTCACCATTGCCGATCGTCATTCGGGCTTGCGCGCGACCGGCAAAACGACGGGTGAAGACTGTTTTGGTATTGGTAACTTGTAAATCCACTGGACGGCACATGTAGGTTAAAGCCGCATTGCGCAACAAAGCCCCTGGCAGCAAACCTGTCTCGCACAATATCTGAAAGCCATTACAGATACCCAAAACCGGCACGCCTTGCTTGGCCGCATCCACCACGGCACGAGTGACGGGTGATTGAGCCGCCATGGCGCCACAGCGCAAATAGTCGCCATAAGAAAATCCACCGGGCAAAACGATGAGATCGAGGCCTTGGGGCAGCCTTGTGTCTTTATGCCACACCATGGATATTTGAGCGCCGACGCTACGCTCCAAAGCGACTTTGCAGTCACGGTCGCAGTTAGATCCGGGGTAAATGACGATGGCAGCCCTCATGACGGACAGTGTAGGCGGTTTCGGCAAAAAGGTGAAGCGTTGTGCAGTTGAATTGCAACCACGAGAACGGCCTTGTCGTATCGGCTTCAGTCAAATAAGGGAATAGCCATGCCTAGTCGCCGCGACATTGTAGGAATGACACCGTTTATGATCTCTGCGGCACTTATGCCAGACAGCGCACTGGCCAGCGATGCTCTAGCGCTGTGGGATGGGCTTCTGGCCCGCTATGTTCGCGCAGGTAGCGATGGCCTCAACCGCGTAAACTATGCGGGTTGGAAAGCGAAGACCGCCGATGTCAACACGTTGTCGGAGGTGATTAGGTCCTTTGCCGCGACGCCTGTATCAACCTTGCCACGCAGCGAGCAGTTTTGCCTTTGGGCCAATCTTTATAACGCCATAACGATCCAAGTCGTCCTTAGCCGCTATCCAGTTCGATCCATCCGAGACATTAAGTCAAATCCGCTGGCGTTGGGGCCTTGGCGGGATAAGCGCGTGACGGTTCAAAATGTACGCCTATCGCTCGATGATATCGAGCACGGCATTTTGCGCAAACAATGGCGCGAGCCCCGGGTCCATTATGCGGTTAACTGCGCTTCGATTGGATGTCCAAATCTGTTACGCCGAGGTTGGCGCGCCGAAAGTCTTGACGCTGACCTCAATGCCGCAGCGCGCGCTTTCATCAATAGTCCGCGCGGGGCGCGTTTCACAGCCGCAGGTCAGGTTCGTGTCTCTTCCATTTATCAGTGGTTTAAAGTCGATTTTGGCAATAGTGACGCCGGCGTATTGGCACATTTGCGCCAGTTTGCTGCGCCAGCTTTAGCGACCCAACTGGCCACCGCTCGAATTACTGGCCATGACTATGATTGGTCGATCAATTCAGTTTTGGATGTTTGATGACTTATGTAAAGCGTTTTGGACCGATCATTCTCATTGCATTAGGTCTCGTGCTGGCCCTGTCGATGGGTTGGCAGAGATATTTGTCATTTGAGGTGCTGGCTCAGCAAAGCAGTGCTCTGAAGGCTCTTCTTTTGTCCAAGCCTCTGATTGTCGTTGCCGCCTTTATGGGAATTTACGTCGTATCCACAGCGATTGCTTTGCCAGGAGCCATTTGGTTGACGATCGCTGGTGGGTTTTTATTTGGGCCATTTCTGGGTACAGCTTTATCGGCGACCTCAGCGACCATCGGGGCGACACTTCTGTTTGTGGCGGCACAATCAGCTCTTGGCGCGGGATTGCGAAGCCGCGCTGGCAGTCTGATCGATCGATTAGAAACCGGCTTTAGGGAAAATGCCTTTAGCTATTTGCTCACGCTGAGGCTTGTCCCTGTCGCGCCTTTTTTCGGCGTTAACCTAGCAGCCGCCTTTTTGCGCATTCCCCTTCGGACGTTTGTTTTGGCGACCGCGATCGGCATTCTGCCGGGCGGCTTTGTCTATGCTTGGCTTGGCAGCGGAATTGAGCATCTGATTGCATCGGGGCGAACACCCGACTTAAGGATCATTTTCAGTCTTCAAGTGATCGGGCCATTATTGGCTTTGGCCGCTTTGGCACTCTTGCCAGTGGTTTGGAAAGCCGCTGCGCAGAGGAGGCCAACATCATGACTAAACAGGAATATAAAGTCGACCTGTGTGTTATTGGTGCGGGCGCGGCTGGGTTATCGGTCGCTTCGGGGGCGGCGCAACTGGGTCTATCGGTTGTGTTGTTTGAAGAAGCGGACATGGGGGGCGATTGCCTCAACACAGGCTGCGTTCCGTCAAAATCGCTGATTGCCGCAGCCAAGGCCGCCCATGCGATGCGACACAATGCGCGTTTTGGCATTGAAAATGTGGTGCCTAAAGTCAATTGGAATCAGGTGCGCAGCCACATTACCGGGGTGATCGAAACCATTGCCCCGATCGACAGCCAAGAACGCTTTGAAGGGCTGGGTTGTCGCGTCATTCGTGAACATGCCAGATTTGTCGATGCGACGACCATCGAAAGCGACACCGCAAGGATCAAGGCACGCCGTTTTGTGATCGCCACCGGCGCGCGTGCCTTTGTCCCGCCTATCGCGGGCCTGGCTGAGGCGCCGTTTTTGACAAATGAAACCATTTTCGAGCTGGATAGCCTGCCTGACAGCCTCATTGTTCTGGGTGGTGGGGTCATTGGTGTCGAGCTTGGCCAAGCTTTTGCGCGGCTCGGCACCAAAGTCACGATTGTCGAGGCCCAGAGCCTCTTAGGTCCGCAAGAAGCTGAAGCGATCGCGCTTGTACGTGAAAGTCTGGTTGACGACGGCGTGGTCATTATTGAGGGCAAAAAGGCCATTGGCGTGTCTGGGGATGCGAGCTCAGTCACGTTGACCTGTGAGGATGGTCACAAAGTGGTTGGGCAGCGCCTTTTGGTCGCGGTTGGGCGTGCGGCTCGGGTCGAGAATCTGGGGCTTGAGGCAGCGGGCATCAAGTATTCGCGCAAAGGCGTTGCGACAAATGACCAATTGCGCAGCATCTCTAATGGTCGTGTGTGGGCGGTGGGCGATGTCGCGGGTCGAGAGCAACTGACCCATGCCGCCGGCTTCCATGCCAGCGTCTTTGTGCGCAATGTCCTGTTCAAAGCGCCAGCTACTGCCGAGGTCAGTTATATGCCCGCCGTGGCCTATTGCGATCCGGAAATTGCCCGTATTGGCCTGACCGAAGCCCAAGCGCGCGAGCAATTTGGCGATGCTATCAGGGTCACGCTCGCTGAATTCGGGGATAATGATCGCGCTCAGACCGAGCGATCAACGACTGGTTTTTGCAAACTCATCATCGGCAAGGGCGGCAAAATTCTTGGCGCCACGATTGTCGGCGAGGGTGCGGGCGAATCCATCCAACTGATTGGTGTGGTTATGGCTAACAACAAAGGCGTGCGCGCGCTAACCTCGCTCATCAGTCCTTATCCGACTCGAAGCGAGATCGTTAAACGTGCCGCCAGCGCCTATTATACCCCAAGCTTATTCTCTCCTACGACGCGTATCTTGGTTGGTATGTTGAACAGGATTGGTTAAGCTCAATAAGACGTTTTCTCAACGTCACCCCGCCCTATTGTTGGCTAAGCGGACAGACCCTTGAGCGCTGCGCTTCGTAAGGGAAGCGCTCAGGTCGCTCTAGAAGTTTGAATCATAGCATGGTTTTTGCGAAAATCTTTTTCAGATTTTGCGCAAGATGCCTAGGTCCGGTCAGGACGTTTCAGCCATAGGTTCGGGTTTTGTGGGGCACTGGCCTGACGCACCTCCATGTAAAGATCGGGGTTGACGCGCGCATCGTCGGCCATTTCGCCCAGAGGTTCCCCCGCCAATACTTCCTGACCGGCCTCAGCGAATGTCGTCGCAAGACCAGCCAAAACCACATGATAACCATTGCCAACATTGATGATCAACACCCTGCCATAGGACCGAAAGGGGCCCGCGAACTCAATCTCGCCATCATAAGGACTAATCACTTGCGCGGCGCGACGAGAACGTATGGTAACACCCTCACTCCGGCCACCCCCTGCCAAACGTTCGCCATAATCAATGATGATCTCGCCGATCGTCGGATAAGGTACCCGACCTTGGGCGCGATCAAATCCAGTGGCCAGCGCAGGCCCCCGATCAGGATCCCTGGGGCCGATGCCTGGCAGTGTCCCGCCCAGTCGAATGACCAGATCGCGTAAATCTTCCGATCTCCGCACAATTTCGCTGATCCGAGTCCGCTCGCTCTCTGCGTCACGCAAAAGGCGCAATTGCAGGATCCTACGCTGCTCAATCAGCACCCCGATTGTCTGGCGAGCCGATTGGAGGCGCATATTGGCTTCTCTATATTTCTGATTTTGCATCAAAATATTCTGCCGAAGAACACGCAGGTCTATAATCGATTGAGCGGCTTCACGGGCGCGCTTTTGTAACATTGGGGCAACTTCACTCATCAGTATGGCGGCTCGGGCGGCTTGGGCGGCGTCATCAGGCCGGACTGCTAGGGCCGGAGGGCGGTCACGCTCCATGGCAATCAAGGCAATCACAACATTCTCAAGGGCTGCGCGATTGGCCATTAGCTTGGCGTTGGCCTCTCTTTCGCTGCGCCGCAGTCGGATAAGGCGAACCTCACTGCGCTCGACATCGCGCTCCAAGCGATCCCGATTGGCCGCGGCCGCAACCAAACGTCGTCTCAAGCGATCAGCCTCAGCAGCGGCCTTATTGGCCGTATCAACCAAGGCGCCAACTCGATCTTCGCGCGTCGCCTTTTCGGCCTCCAGACGTTGCAGCTCTTGTTCAGCCGATCTCTGACCCAGCGCCGGCCCACCTGCGGGAAGCACAACAAACAGGATCAGAAAAAGCACGCATAGGGATTTGAGCGGTGGCATGGTTCAAGTGGTAACGAGATTTGCCCAAATCGTCATCTCGCCTCTGCAAAAATACTTTATGCCCTGTGATAGGGGGACTTGGCTAGGATCGAGATGGCCCGATAAATCTGCTCTGCTGCCATGGCCCGCACCAGTTTATGAGGCCAGGTCCAAGAACCAAATGCCAATGTCATATCGGCGGCCGTCTTGACGGCCTGACCATGACCGTCAGGGCCGCCAATCACAACAACAATCTCCCGCTCGCCTTGATCGCGTAGGGACGCAAGTTTCCGCGCAAACCCTGCCGACCCCATATCCTGACCGCGTTCATCCAATGCTATGATGAAGGCGCCAGGATTAAAGGCTTCCAATAGCGCAAGGGCTTCCTTATCGCTGTCAGGCTGGGGAAGGCGGGGGTCGACTTCAAGGAGCTGCACCGGGCGAATGCCAAGGCCGCGCCCAATGACCTCTGCCCGCTTAAGCCAGTCCAACGTCAGCATCTGCTCAGGCTGCGAACCCTTAAGCCGCCCGATAGCGGCTAAAGTCAGGATCAAGCCGCACCCGCAGCATGACGGGTTTCACCAGTCCAAATCCGTTCAATGGCATAAAATGCGCGGACTTCAGGCCGAAAAACATGAGCCACTACATCGCCGGCATCGATCAATACCCAATCGGCATTAGGCAAGCCTTCAACACGCGCTTTTCCAACCCCAGCATCTTTAAGCTTCCGCACGATATGATCAGCAATCGCAGCGACATGACGATGCGAGCGCCCAGAAGCCACGATGATCGCGTCGGCGAGTGAACTCTTCCCAGCCAAGTCAATGCAAATGACATCTTCGGCCTGATCCTCATCCAGAGAAGCTAAAATCAGATCCTTGAGATCATTGGGATCAAGCCCCGATGGGTCAAATGTCGGTTGGTTGGCATCAACTTTGCCGTCCAGCTCACTTTGCGGCGAAAACGTGCCGATAGGGGTGTCGGGGATGTTGGACTCGTCGGAATGAGGTGACAGGGGAATGGCCTTTCAAAGTCTAAGGGGTAACCATACCATGGTTTGAACGCAAAAGCATGCCCTTTGATCCACACAATGGCGATGAGGTTGTGCCCTTTGCCCTTGCCGATTTTGATCGTCGATCACATATCTCATAGGGGCCAGTTAAAAAGGATCACTTACATGAGACTGCGCGCATCATTGTTGGCATTTGTGCCCCTCCTTGGAATGGCGGCATGTGCCTCGACGACCCCAAATTATACCCCATTTCAAGCTGCTGCACCGGGAAAATTTGGCTTTAGTGATCAACGGATCGAGGTCGATCGCTACCGAGTCATATTTGAGGGCAACACGCGCACAACGCGTGATCGCGTGGAAGATTCCCTGCTTCTGCGGGCTGCGAATTTGACTCTGGAGAATGGATATACATGGTTTCAAGTGGTCAATCGCGCCACCGATCCTAAGACATATCAGATCCGCACACCCAATATTGGTTCATCATGGGACCTTGGCTTTGGTTACAGGTCCGGTTTTGCGCGATATCGCTCATGGTCGCCACGTTTTGGATGGATTTACCATCGCGATCCGTTTGCTTTTAGCGGGTTTTATGACGGCTTTGGCAGATATGATGATGTGCGTGATGTCACTCGCTTTCAAGCCAGCGCCGAAATACTTTTAGGCAAAGGCCCAAAGCCCGCTGACCGGATCGATGCTTTCGATGCCCGCGAAGTCACCACCAATCTGACCCCAAGGCTAATCCCACCTGTTGCGCCGCCCGCTTAGCGCGCCAAGTTCTATTGCGCCGAGATACCGCCATCCACCTTTAACTCTGCACCCGTGACGAACTTGCTTTCGTCGCTGGCGAGATAGACCGCCGCATAGGCGATGTCATCGGGCTCCCCCAAGCGGCCAAGGGGTACTTGGCGCGAAAGCTTGGCGTATGCCTCTTCGTGTGAGCCGACAAGTCCCGCTATACCGTCCAGAATCGGGGTTTTAATGAAGGTCGGATGGATTGAGTTGCAGCGAAATCCTGGAACTCTGCGGGCGCAATGCAACGCAACTGACTTGGTCAAGAGCCATACGGCTGCCTTCGCCGCGTTATAGGCGGCATAATCAGCAGACGCAATCAAACCAGAAATCGATGAGATATTCACAATCGACCCAGGCCCATAGGGCTTCATGACGCCCAATGCGTATTTGCAGCCAAGAAAGACACTGTCGACATCGACAGCCATAACCTTCTTCCAGTTCTCAAAGCTTTCTGTTTCGACAGAGCCAAGGCTGCCAATTCCGGCATTGTTAACAAGAACATTGAGGCCCCCCATGGCCTCAACGGACACTTCGACAATCTCCTTCCAACGCTCTTCATTGCAGACATCGTGTTGAACGGCTGTGGCATGGCCGGGGTAGAGTGCGTTTATGGCTGCCGCTGTCGCTTCCGCCCCCGACCCATTAATGTCGGATACAACAACTTTGCTGCCCTCCTTGGCAAACATCGTCGCCATTGCAGCACCCAAGCCTTGGGCACCACCAGTGATCAGCGCCATTTTTCCGGCCATGCGTCCCGCCATCGTTTGTTTCCTCCGCACCCTTTTATCGTTACGCGCGCAGTCCGTCCCACGCCGCTTTTTGTAATCTTATCAGACTATCGCGCGAACAGGCACCATCACGCAAGAGCGAAGCGAGTGGTCCCCATACTAAAGCAGCAACAAGAGGCCCCGTTAAAGGTTTCAAAACTCCCGATGTCTGTCCATCTCGCGCGAAAATCTCACTGGCCCTTATAAACGCGCAATCGGAAGGCCAAGCCCGAGACGCCAGAAAGCGGGCTATATCGCCATGTGTGAGCGCAAATTCCCCCATCCGTAACCAAATGAGATCAAAACGCTCCTGAAGGGTGAGGCGCGCTGGAAAAGACGCAAAGACATGGCTGTCAAAGGCTTGGCGTGCCAGAACTTCCAATCGCTGACCCAATATCTGTTTAGATGGCGCAATACGGTAAAGGGTGCCAACAGCGATATCAGCGGCTTTAGCGAGGTCTGGCATCGAAACGCGGTCCCAGGATTCCGACAAGGCAAGGGCCGCGTTGAGTAAACGGGCTTCAATAGTCTCGATTGTCTCTGGCGCGCGGCGCTGTACCATTTAGTTATAATTCCTAAAATCCTTATCGTGATGAACCAATTGCTAACCGCGATCAAGAAGCGATGCGACTCAAAATGAGCGCCGCCGTCACTAGTAGAAGCGCGCCAATAGAACCCGAGAATATCCGAGCAAACTTGGCTTGGCCAAATTGTCGGGACAGCGCTGCCCCAGCCAAAACAAATAAGCACATGGAGATGCCATCAAATACAAAAGTGGCACCGCCCAGCATGACCAATTGTGGGATGATCGCACGGTCAGGATTGATAAAAGGTGGCAAAATAGCCCCAAAAAACAATAGGACCTTTGGGTTGGCGATCTGCACAATAAAGCCGTCGCGGAACGGTCTGGTCGCTGGGACCCCACTGCCAAATCTCACCCCTTGCGTCGAAGGGCTCAGCGCCACTCTAAGCGCTTTCAACCCCAACCAGGCCACATAGAGGCCTCCCAGCACCGCCAAAACATTGAAAACACGTGGAAACGCACTCATAAGCGCACCAAGGCCCAATGCTGCGGCCAAGAACCAGACAAATGTGGCGGCGTTCATCCCCGCAACCCCAATCAATCCGGCGCGCCACCCCTTTTCCAGACCAATGGTTAAAGCAAACACGTTTGCGGGCCCCGGCGACACGGCCATCGCGCCCATCAAAACAAGGAATTGTATGTAGCTCTGGGAATCAATCGGCCACACGGTCACTTAGACCTTATCCTTCAAACCAAAGCCGGCCTCAAACAAAGGTGGCAAAGAGTCCGCCAAACCCTCCAACGGCCCCGAAGACAATAGCAAAAGCACTTCGTCCCCTCTAAGGCTGTCAAGAAGTTGAGCTATCGCCTCAGCTCCATCAGCGACGCCCTGGGCATCAATTCCCGCGGCCCGCACGCGGGCAATGATTTGGGCGTGGGTTAACTGCTCATGTCCTTTGGCCCCATATTTGGGCGGCGGCAGGATATAAACGCGGTCGCAGCCTGCAAAAACCGCATCATACCAAGACAGCGCGCCGCGATTGCGCCAAGAAAACGTGTGAGGCTCAAAAACCACGATTGCCGGTCGCCCCGGAAAATGAAGCTGGATAGCCTCGATGGCTGAGCGGGCCTTCTCAAGCGAGGAACCAAAGCCTTCGTATATCGGCACGCTGGAGGTGCGGGTCTTTTTGTCTAACCGACGGGTAACACCGCGAAAGGCCGCTACGCCGCGCTGCAATTCTTCTATGGTGACGGCGCGGCGCTCCAGCAAAAAGGCGCTGGCACCGATGATGTTTTCAATATTGTGTCGCCCAAGCAATTGAGTCTGAAGCGCAATTCTGTCGCCATTAGGGCACATCAAACGAAAGCGGCTATATTCCCCCATCACAATCTCATCGGCCCCATAGCCGGGATTAGCATCGACGCCATACCAGATGACGCGCCGCTCACCGATAAGGCGACGCACGGGCTCAAACCCGTAGCAGGCCACCAACAGGCCGTCGTTGGGCGTCGCGTCAATCAACTGGCTGAACAGCCCTTCATAGATCTCCATGGTTGGAAACATATTGATATGGTCGTGGACGATTGACGAGATCAGCGTATGAGCGGGCTTATAAAGCGCGAACTTTGGCCGTCGATCGGCTAGGCTTACGACATATTCGTCGCCCTCCATGATGAATAAGGGGTCAGTGCCAAAGTGCCCAGTCTGGGGCAAGTCAAGGGGAATGGCACCAATAAACCAGCCGGGGTCTTGGCCGGCATTGATCAAGATAAATGAGATCAATGCCGTCAATGAGCTTTTTCCAAAGCTACCCGCGACAATTAGGTTCTCGCGCGCCTTTGTGTGTTCGCCCAGATAGCTGGCAAAATTATAGCATGGAACGCCACGTCGCTTGAGCTCTAGCAATTCCGGGTTGGTTTCAGGATCAAGTTTGGCTGACGTGCCAATTATGGCGATATCGACATGGCTGGGCACATGGGCCCGATCAAAGTGCTCTGCATATGATATGCCAAGCGCTTCCAGATAAGTTGAGACCGGCGGGAAAACACCTTCGTCCGACCCGCTGATATGATGGCCCTGCGAGTGCAGGACAGAGGCTAAAGCACTAACGCCCGCACCGGCGATTCCGACGAAATAAACATTCATGCTTAGGGCTTAGCGCGCGCGGGCGCTCGCGTCATCCTATTTGATGCTTGCCGTTAGCAGAGATAAGGTTCGCAGGATTTCAGAAATGCTATAGGAAGCCGACATGTCCTTTGAAGTCACCATTCTGACCCTAGCCCCTCAAGCATGGCCGGGTGCACTTGCCGTTTCGCTGCTGGGAAGCGGGCTTTCCAATGGTATCTGGAGCCTTGAGACTGTCGATATTCGCAGCTTCGGTGAAGGCAAGCACAGGCTCGTGGATGATACGCCCGCGGGCGGTGGAGCCGGCATGGTCATGCGCGCTGACATCGCCGCGCGCGCTATTGATTATGTTGCTCGGCGCGAGCGACCATTGATCTATCTCACCCCTCGCGGGCGACCCCTAACGCAGAACCGGGTGAAGGATTTGGCGCTGGGTCCGGGTCTGATTTTATTCTGCGGGCGGTTTGAAGGCCTAGATGAACGGGTGATCCAAGCGCGCCAGATGGAAGAGTTATGTGTCGGCGACATTGTGTTAACCGGTGGTGATTTGCCCGCGCAAATGCTGGTGGAGGCTACAGTCCGGCTTTTGCCTGGCCTGCTCGGCAATGACACCAGCGTGCGCGACGAAAGTTTTGAGGATGGTCTTTTGGAGCATCCGCTTTATACGCGACCCCGTAGTTTTGAAAATATTGACATTCCGGAGGTTTTACAATCAGGAGACCATGCAAAAATCGCGGCTTGGAAGAAAGCCCAAGCTCAAGCGATAACCCAAAGCCGCCGCCCAGACCTTTGGGCAGCTTTTAAGGGTGACAAAGCCAAGCCTTTGCTGTAAGCGCCCCATTCCTGAAACTTCAAAGTTCTCTTTGACAACAAAAATGCCGCGGCCATCGTGCGATCTTCGGATCGATACGTTGGAATCGTGCAAGGTGAGCTGACATGAATATCATTCAACAAATCGATGCCGAAGAAGTTGCTCGCGTATCGGAAGGCAAGACCATTCCTGATTTTGCGCCTGGCGATACGCTGCGCGTTTCGGTCAAGATTAAAGAGGGTGAGCGCGAGCGCATCCAAGCCTATGAAGGCGTGTGCATCGGCCGGGCTGGCGGTGGTATCAACGCCAATTTTACAGTTCGCAAAATCTCGTTTGGCGAAGGTGTAGAACGGGTTTTCCCGCTCCATTCCCCAAATGTTGCGGGCATTGCAGTGGTGCGCAAAGGCAAAGTGCGTCGCGCGAAACTTTATTATTTGCGTGATCGTCGTGGTAAATCAGCGCGGATTTCTGAGCGTAGCACAGGCCGTGGCATCGAAGTCCGCACGAAGTCCTAGGGCCTGTCCCGTCTTTTTGAAGCAAAAAAGCGGGATAAATAGACCCTAAATCACATAATTTGACGCGCAACCTGGTTCTAAAAGAACCAGACGC
>JBEINE010000234.1:0-3609 GCA_040378245.1 Hyphomonadaceae bacterium
CAGTTGCAAATGTAGCAATTTTTCCTATCGCGCGCCCTAAGCGACAGGAGGTTGCCCCCCGTATCTGTTCCTGTTCATGGCTTCGCGCATATCATGCTAATTCGGATTTGCCATTCAAGAAGGTATCGCGACGCCATTTGCGAAAACGATGGGCAGCGTGGCGGAAATAGCCACCGCCAAAAACGTACGAGCGGATTGTGTCGTCTGGATAAGCGGCGGCAAGGGCTTGGCTTCGGCTGGGGTCGCGCACAATGACGCTAGCACGATCTAGGTTGGGTGCCTTTTTGAAAACTGCCGTGGTCGTCGTAAGCGCTTCCCCGCTTGTAGGCACAAGACCGTTGCGCTTCATAGCCGCTTCCAAGGTTTCGGGCGTAAATCCATAAATATGGGCAAAGTGAAAACGCTCAAAGCTTGGCTTGTGATTTGGTCTCATGTCGGGAACCGAAATGAAAGCCACGCCATCGGGTTTCAGCCAATTGGCCATAGCGGCAAGTGCCGCCATTGGATCGCGCAGATGTTCAATAACTTGATTGCACGTCACGACATCAAACCCATTTACAGGTAGGTCGGCGTCTTGCCAAAGCCCGTTGATTACATCAAGGCCGTATTCGGAGCGCGCGAAATTAGCATATGCCGTGCCGGGCTCAATGCCGACAACTTCGCAACCCTGTTCTTGCGCTAGCTTCAAGAATTCGCCGGTCCCGCAACCCACATCAAGAACCCGTACACCAGGTCTCAGAGCATCGCCCAGCGCCGCCGCTCGATTGTGAGCATCTCGCAATGAACGAACCAAGTGCGCTTTGGGTGGCCGGGTGCTAGCAAACTGATAATCTAGACGGTACTCATTGCGATAATATTGCTTCAATTCTTCATCAGTTGGCATGGGGTCGGTGCGCATAAGACCACAATCAGAGCAAGCAACAGTCAGCAAAGGCTTCCAACGCCGGTCTTTTTTGCAGATGATCATCTTCTCAAGGCTGCCGCAAAGATTACAGGGAATAGATTGGCCGCGATAAGGGTAGGCAACAAATGGGATTAAACTTTGAATAAAACTGCTCACGGACCAGCGCCTCTTTTTCGGTATCGTTGCCGAGCCTTAGGCGAGTTTCCTGATGACAAGCTGACGGGGGAATGTGGTGCGGGTTCTTTTGATTGAGGACAATCAAACCATAGGCACGAACGTGCGTCGCGCACTGCGAGATCACGGCTATGTTGTGGATTGGGTCATGACGATTGACGAAGCCGAAGCATCTCTGAAAGTTGCTAATTTCAGTCTACTCTTGCTTGATCTTGGTCTTCCTGACGGTGATGGATTGAGCCTCCTAAGGGCAATCCGTAACAACGGGCAGAATTTGCCAGTTATGGTTTTAACCGCGCGTGGGGGCCTCAATGATCGCATAGATGGCCTTGAAGGCGGTGCCGACGATTACCTGATCAAGCCTTTCGCGCTTGCAGAGCTTTGCTCTCGGTGCAGGGCGCTCCTGCGACGGACGGCCTTGCTGGCGCCAAAAGAGGAACAACTTGGAAACCTTATTGTCGATCACGCTGGTGGAGTGGTCAATATTGGGGGCAAGATTGTGGAGTTGGCACGGCGAGAGCTTCAGCTACTCAAAGCGCTCTTAAAGCGATCAGGCATGGTAGCAACCCGCTTGTATTTAGAGAACGAACTCTATGACTTTGACACTCAAGCCAGCCAGAATGCCCTGGAAGCATCGGTATCGAGGCTCCGCGCAACGCTTCAATTGCATTCGGCAACTACAGAAATTCGGACAATCAGAGGCATTGGCTACAAGTTGCACTTGAAACTGGACCAACAAGCATGAAAGTGCGCGCGCCAACCTGGTCGCTTCGATGGCGCTTACACTGGAGGCTAGCCCTCGATATGGTGTTGGTGATGACCCTAACGTCAATCATGGTCGCATTTCATTATGGCAGTGATGCCGCCGATCTACCTCAGAGAAAAGTCCTAGAAACAGCTGAATCTATTGCCACGTCTTTCACGAGCCGCACCATCCCAGAGATCAGAGCCAGCGCGCAAAAAACTCCCTTTGGCAAATACTTTGAGGATCATCCCGAAGCCTATGGTTGGCGTGTGAAGGACGACATGGGGGCTACCTTAGCGGCGTCTGCGTTTGATTGGTCTAATGTCAAAGGCATTTCTGAGTCACTCAGTGATGAATGGACTCATGGTTTGGGTGATAGCAAGTGGGTTGCTGGAAAACGATTTCCCTGTGAACGTCGTACTTGCGTCGCTCAAGTCATATTCTTAAGCGACCCAGCACATAGATTGACGCTTCTTATTGCAAACGAAATCGCGATTCATGTGGTTTTCCCTATCCTATCTCTGGCGGTCTTGGCGTTGCTAGCTTCGGGCCAAGTGATCCACTCGACATTGAAGCCCTTGTCGCAACTGGCGGCACACGCGCGCGCTCTCGACGCTGTCCAAGGGGTTGAACCGATTGACCTGAAGGCCGCTCCTTCGGAGGTGCTTGATGTTGCCTTGGCGCTTAATCAGGCGCTCGAAAAGCTGCAAGCCGCAATCGAGCGCGAGCATGAATTTCTTCTCAATGCCGCACATTCCCTGCGAACCCCGCTCACGGCTTTACAAACCCGCATCGACGTTGAGGGCGATCAGCTTGACCCAAGCACAATCCGCAAAGACATTGAGACCATCACCCGACTTTGCGCACAATTACTTAATTCCGCTCACAGCGATCGCTTGGTCGTTAACCCTAATCGGCGTATCGATCTTGAGAAAGTCATTATTGATACAATGGCTCAACTCGACAGCCTCGCGCAGAAAGAAGGCGTCGCACTGGCTTACGAGCGTCATTCGGCCCAATCTCTTATCATTGCAGACGAAGATGCACTGGCGATTGCTTTGTCAAATCTCATCGAAAATGCAATCCAACACGCCCCGCCAAGCTCAGAAATCGTCGTCAAACTCCACCAAAACCCAACGCGCGTATCGGTTGAGGACTCCGGAAATGGGATCGCTGAAGTTGAGATTCTGCCAATGCAGTCACGTTTCGTGCGCGGGCGCCATAGGCGCGGAGGTGGAGCCGGGCTCGGCCTCGCAATTGTATCGCGCATTATGCAGGGTCATCGTGGGCGATTAGAACTCAAAAACAGAGAGACGACGGGTTTGATCGCTACCCTCGTTTTTTCATCCGAGTGAACCTGAATTGCGCCAAACGAGATTGGATGCGATTGGGTGGGATAAAGTCATCCCTTTTTGTTAAACTGGGCCCGCTTTCGTCTCATCATATCCCCCTCCCCCAGAAAAAAGCCGCGCAAGACGGGGTCTGGCGCGGCGCAAGGTTCTGGGAGGAAACGCCATCAGGCATTTACGATAGAGCAACAGGCCCATCTCGCACTTGCACAATCGCCTTTCCCGCTCGCTCTTTCAATAGCGTCACTGAAACTTTGTATGCAAAACGTGCAGGCGCGTGAAATGCGCCCCTTTTGGTCGCAGATGGTGCATGGTTTTTGGGCTTTTGGCGGTTCTTTGCCACAGTTAGGAGCGATATAGGGGGGAAATTGATTGTCGCGACGGGCCCAAACAGGTGAGTCACAACCGCTGGAGCGCGTCTGGTTCTTTTAGAACCA
>JBEINE010000206.1:0-4692 GCA_040378245.1 Hyphomonadaceae bacterium
ACAGAGGGTGTTGAGATGGTGATGCCTGGCGACAATATCAAAATCGTCGTTGAGCTGATAAGCCCCATCGCCATGACCCAAGGCCTGCGCTTTGCGATCCGCGAAGGTGGCCGCACCGTCGGCGCAGGCGTCGTCGCCGCCGTTGTTGAGTAGAGGCAGCGCGCAGCACACCCTCTAACTGACATGCGCAGCCCGTGCTGCGCGCTCCTAAAGGCGTCCTCACACGAGGGCGCCTTTATTGTGCGCAATGTCCTGAAAGGGTACACATCCATCTCAACTGACTAGTGGATAGGTTGGCACAAAAACTGCTTGTTAGATGGCACCTGTTCTCTTTTGGAACAGGCAGGCCAATCTCTCGTCGTCCTGCGCTCCACTGGGGCGAAGTCGGCTTGAGGGTCTTTAGTGAGCAAGAAGGTGTGTATTAGATGCTCTTTGGAAACAAGCAAGCCATGCGTTACAGCCCGCCCCTCGTGCTGGCGCGCCAAGCGACTTTAATGGATGCGAGACCGCCTACACCGCAAGTTAGGCTAGAGCCGCCGCCACGACGCGTGACCCGCCGATACAGCGCGCCAGGAGTCGTCATCGGGTCGGGTGTGCTGACGACGTGGAAGCCAAATCGTGTGGCGCATGCGGCTAAACTGCTGATGACGACACTCATCATTTCGGCGTTTGTCGTCGCGGCTTCAAGTTTTGCGAGCGATGGTTCATTCTTATCGTCCAAGCTGCGCCTCTGGGTGATGGCCAGCTAGCCCCCTGATCGTCTAAACTCCAGACTGGCACTAAGAACCCGACGTAGCCGGTTTCAGACGAGGTCGCGGCCTGAAACTCAGGCGGGCTTGTTCGTTGCAAGGCGTTCCAACAAACGATGCGCCAGTTTGCCAATCGGGCGCTCGAACCCGATATGAAGACAATAGGCCGCCAAGATAGCACCTGCGAGCGCGACGATCAGCAAAACAATATTGTCGAGCAGCCCTGTCTGCGCTACCGGTGCCGCCAAACGACCCACCCCAACAAATACCGGCACATGGATCAGATAAAGCGCGTAGGACCAATTACCGAGCGACTGCGACCATTGCGGGCTTTTATAGCCATCCTTTTCGATCCCTACGACTCCCCAGATCATCAGGGCTGAGGGAATGCCGAAGTAAAACACCCGGCTCCACTCTCCTTCAAACGCCGCCAATGGATTATCGAGGCTGCTGGCAATCGCCAATATGATGATGAACGCTCCGCCGCGTAACATCAATAATGGCGCTGGAAACTGCCCTTTGCTTGCCGCAATGCCCACAAGTGCGCCAAGAATAAACTCGAGCGTCAGGGGGTGACGAACAAGGCTAAAGAACGGATCGGCGGGACTGGGCATCAGCATCGCTGCGCCAGAGACAAGCACCCCCCAGGCCAGAAGCAGGAATGGCAGAATCCATTTTGGGGCGGTCAGCAAGAGACCAAACACAACATAGAACCAAATCTCATGGATCAGTGTCCAGCCTACCGCATGAAGCGGAAGTTCTTTCGCCGGCAGGAGCAAATAAGACCGCAAGATATCCGGATCCGTGAGATGACTGGCATAGACCCAGCCGGGCTGAATTAGCCAAACGACGACCACAGCTGTCAGCACCAACCACCAAAGTGGATAAATCCGAAGACTGCGCGCGAGCCAAAAGCGGGGCAGGGTCCGCACATGTCCTTGATCAGCGCGCGTTACCCACACCATCACAAAACCGGAAATCACAAAGAAAAGGTCAACGCCAGCAAAGCCAGACAGGGCCCAATTGCCCAAAAGGGCCGAACCACCGAACTTTGCTTCAACAGCATGCAGATGCGCTAGACACACCGCCAGTGCCGCAATACCGCGCAAGCTCTGGATGGACGTGAGATTTTGAGGTCGCATCGGCGCACTCAAGGGCTTTGGACCCTCTGAAGATATCAACCGAACTTACCAGCAAGCGACGCGATGCCGGAGTCAATTAACTTGTCTCCAGCTTCGCCACGGGCCCCGGTCACAAGAAGTTTCTCGGCGGTGGCAATCGCTGAATTGGTGGCGGCTGCCCGCACCTCCGAGAGAGCGGCTTGCTCAGCCCGCTTAATGCGCTCTTCGGCTTGCCGAGTCCTTGTCGCAATTGAGGCCGCGAGTTGAACCTCGGCCTCGGTTTTGATCCGCACTGCGTCCTGTTGAGCCACAGCAATAATAGTCTGCGCCTGCAATTCGGCCTGAATACGCTCATCTTCATAACTTTTGCGCAGCGCTTCGGCTTCGGCACGCAGCCGCTTGGCCTCCGCCAGTTCATCGGCAATCTTATTGGCCTGATCATCCAAAGCCTTTGTCACCATGCCCGGGACCTTCAGATAAATCATGCTGCCAACAAACACAGCAAACCCTGCAGCCGCCACCAATGTTGCATCAATACCGCCAGCCATTATGCAGCTCCAGCTACAGGTTGACCACTCAGAGCTGCGGAAACAGCCTTAGCGGTTGGTTTCGTGCCCGAAACGCGCTCCACGATCATTGCCGCTAACTCGCCAATGGTATCACTGATTGACGCAAGCGCCGCCCCATGCGCAAGGGCGATCCTAGCTTCCGCTTCTGCAATTTTAGAGGTGAGAGCTGAAGCCGCTTCAGCTTCGGCCTTCGCCGCTGCTGCATCATTGACCAAGCGCATATCCTCGACAGTCTTGCGAGCCTGCGCGCGGGCATCGGAAGCCGCTTTTTCCGCCTTCAAACGTGCAGCCTGCGCCAAAGCCGTTTGTTCGGCTGCGGCTTTAAGGTCAGTGTCGATGAAGCCTTGGCGGCGGGCCAGTGTTTGGCCAATCCGTGGAATGACCACACTGGCCAAGACGATATAAAGCACGCCAAAGGACAGCCAGAACCAAAATATCTGGGAAGAAAACAAGCTGGCATCAAAGGGCGGAAACGCACTCCCCGCAGCCTTCGCCAGATCATCTCCAGCCCCGCCCAAATTGGTATCGCCTGCCATTTAATGCACCTTCACTATGCCTAAAGATTAATTCAAGGCTGGCAGAGGCACGAAGAGGCAGATCAGTGCCACTGCGAGCGAGAAAATGCCCAAAGCTTCGGTAACCGCAAAGCCAAAGATCAAATTACCGCGCTGGCTCTCAGCAGCCGATGGATTGCGCAACGAACCTTCCAGATAAGCACTGAAAATGTTGCTGACACCCAATGCTGCGCCCAACATGCCAAAGCATGCCAAGCCTGCGCCGATATAACGTGCTGATTCTGCGTCCATGATAAGTCTCCTTAGATTTCCCACAAACATCGTGGGAGAGTTTGTGGTTAGTGGTCCCCGGCGTGTAAGGCATCATTGAGATAAATACACGTCAGAATAGCGAAAACATAGGCTTGCAGGAAAGCCACCAAGGTTTCCAAAGCATAAATTGCGATCGTCAAGGCAAATGGGATCACAGCGACCCCCCAGCCCACCGCCCCCATGTCCCCAAGCTGAGGGATAAAGCCTGCAAACACTTTCACGAGAAGATGTCCGGCAAAGATGTTGGCCCAAAGACGAACAGCGTGCGATAGAGGGCGTGAGAAAAACGAGATGATCTCAATAGGCGTGATCAATATATAGAGAGGCCAAGGCACACCGCTTGGAAAGAAAATCTTGAAAAACCCCAAGCCATTCTTCGCAAATCCAACAATCACGACGGTGAAAAAGACCAAGAGGGCCATCATTGCGGGAACAATAATCTGGCCGGTCGGCGTAAAATTATACGCAAACAATCCCACCATATTGATGGTAAAGATGAACAGGAACAGGCTCAAAACGAGGGGAAAAAACTTCTTTACGCCCTCAGCGCCTGTCGATGTGTACAACATGTCGTGCACAAAATTATAAGCGCTTTCCCCGACCAATTGTAGGCGACCTGGCACCACGGCGGCCTTGGCAGAGGCAAACAACATAAAGGCGGCGGGGATTGCCGCGCCTAAAAGCAAATAGACACTAGCATTGGTGAACGACACATCATAGCCGCTGATATCCATCGCAAGCAGCTTTTCGATCTGGAACTGTTTCATCGGATCGTTAGCCACGCCCGGTCATCTCCTGCTTTACCTGTCGTCGCCTGTATTGTCTTCACTGTCGTCGGGCGTGGCTATCGCCTTCCCATCGACGGAAGTGGAGGTCGCAAACTGGCGCGACACTCGCATAAGATTGACTGTTCCCGCACCAAAACCAACGACTAGACCTATCAACAAGGCCCAAGGCGACGTCTTGGCCAAAAAATCCACTCCGTATCCAAAGAGCCCACCGACCAGAATCGCCGAAGCGAATTCTGAAGCCATGCGAAGCCCCACAGACATAGAGGAGCGGTCTATGGCAACCTTAGCCAATCTCTCGCTTCGATCCTTTTCACTCTTAGCCACGCGAGCAGCTAAATCTTCAAGGGCATCAAAACCATGAGGGTGTTTTGGGTCAGCCATACAACAGCCGGATGCAAGAAAGAATGACGGATTTGCCCCCCTCTCAGCACGGCGGGAAACTAGAGGTGCCCTTCACCCAAGTCAAGCCGCACGGGTGAGGATGTAAGTATATGGTTTTGTGATGCTTTTGATCGACCTAGTCGAGTTTTTGCAGGCCAGATATGCGATAGCCGCTCACAATTCCAAATGCGTTCCCAAGCACGCCCAAGATGCACAAAGGCCCGATCTTTCGGCCGGGCGTTTCCAAAACGATC
>JBEINE010000148.1:0-7300 GCA_040378245.1 Hyphomonadaceae bacterium
ACCTCGACGCGCAACCTGGTTCTCAAAGAACCAGACGCGCGATAGGGTCTGTCCCGCTTTTTTGAATCAAAAAAGCGGGATAAACAGACCCTAAATCAAATACCTAGACGCGCAACCTGGTTCTAAAAGAACCAGACGCGCTCTAGGCAAAACAACTGAGGGCTTAGAACATGGAACTTTCTCCCAGCATAGCCGCCATCGTGACCGGCGGCGCTTCAGGTCTTGGCGAAGCCACCGCACGGGCTTTAGCAGGCCATGGTGTCAAAGTGGCGATTTTCGATATGAATGTGGCACGCGGCCATGAAGTCGCAGCCGATATCGGCGGCACATTTTGCGAAGTGAATGTAACCTCCGAAGACAGTGTTGATGCGGGCTTTGCAAAGGCGCGCGCCGCGCACGGTCAAGAGCGCATCTTGGTGAATTGTGCGGGCACTGGCAATGCCATCAAAACCGCAGGCCGTGATCGTCAAACAGGCGACATCAAGCATTTCCCCTTGGATGCCTTCAACCTGATTATTCAAATCAATCTAGTCGGGACGTTCCGCTGCATCGCTAAATCGGCCGCCGGTATGTTGACGCTCGAGCCTTTGATGGACGGGGAGCGCGGCGTGATTATCAACACGGCCTCAGTCGCAGCCGAAGATGGTCAGATCGGTCAGGCCGCTTATTCGGCCTCTAAGGGTGGTGTTGTTGGCATGACCCTGCCGATCGCACGCGATCTTATGGGTGAGGGCATTCGAGTCAACACAATCTTGCCCGGCATTTTCAATACGCCTTTAATGAATGCAGCCCCTGATGCCGTCAAAGATGCCTTGGCGCTCAGCGTGCCGTTTCCCAAACGCCTAGGTCATCCCCATGAATATGCACAATTGGCACTGACCATGATTACTAATGGTTATTTCAACGGAGAAGACGTCCGTCTTGACGGCGCGATCCGCATGGCACCCCGCTGAGCGCGTCACGTGATTTGGATTCTATCGCGCAGGGCTTGCTGAAAATGTTACGGCGCTCTACCCGCGATTGCGCCCTTTTGAACAGCAGCCGTGCCGTAAATACCGCGCTCGCTGATCCACGACATCTGTTTGCCGTCTTCGCGAAAGGCAACACTGACGATGCCCGATGTGAGACCGCGAGGGTCTTGACGAATGTCTTTGGGGGGCTTTGGCCCGCTGATATGGCGCGAGGTGCTCGTTATGAGATCGACGAGATCAACCCCGCCGTCTGACCAGCCGACCACAACTTTATCGCCGGCCGTGGCCAAAGCCGTTACCATACCCAAACGGGAGCGATAAACGCCTGCCTCTTGCCCCATCGGTCCAACAATCGTCTGGCCGTCTTTACCCGTCATCGGCCAAGCCAACAGTGCAGGGCCACCGGTTGTGAGCAAGGCTTTCCCACTGTTATGCCAGACTAGCTGACGCGGTTTGCCGGGATAGCCCCCCATCCGAAAGGCCTTACCATCGGCCAATCGCCAGCCGGCTAAAGCGGGCTCTGACATTCCCGCAAATAGAAAATCACCGCGACCATCGAGAGCGACCGAAATTGGACCGCCACTGCAAGGTATTTCCCGCCAAACCACTCCTGTTTGGGCCACTTTAAACAAGCTGATGCCGCTGCTGTGGCCAACAGCCAACAGCTCCCCATCACCACTAAAAGCCAACGAATTGGGACCGCGAGCCGGGCGCAGTTTTAGTTGCTGTGCCTCTGGATTGTTTAAGTCGATTAGGCAGACCTCACGGCCCGCCCCAATGGCTAGAAGGCCCTTTCCGCCGTGATAGGCCAGTCCGTCAAACCACGCTTTTGGCTCACTCCAGATTGTGCGGCTGTGACCGGCTAAATTCGTGGCGACGACCCGGCCATCATCGCCACATGTAACCACCTCGCCAGAATCTCTTGAAGGGACTAAAGCCAAAATGCCGCCTTCATGGGGAAAAAGTTTGATCCCATTTATCAGCAGCTTTCCGTCGCCAAAGCCAAAAACTGGGCAATTGTCGATCCAACAGGTCGCAACACCCGCAGCTATAGGTGAGTGCTCTGTTTGGACGGATCTATCGTTCTTAGCCATGAGCACGGTTTAGGGCTTTAGCCGCTGGACCTCTAGGGTCTGTCCCGTCTTTTTTGAATCAGAAAAGCGAGATAAACAGACCTTGCCTCGAATACCTCGACGCGCAACCTGATTCTAAAAGAACCAGACGCGCCCCAGTCACCTAACCAGCGGCACGCACTATATGCTCTTCAAGGTCATATTCCTTGAGCTTGCGGTATAATGTCGATCTTCCGATGCCAAGCCGTCTGGCGATTTCGGTCATGTGCCCAGCGTAAAGATCAATCGCATATTCAATCAAATCACGTTCGATCTGTTCCAATGTGCGCAAATGACCACCCGGGTCAAAAATAGCGATGGTCGATCCGCTCTCCGGCTCTCCATCAAAGCCAACGCCTTGCGCCGGGATAGCTGAGATTTGAGGCGTGTCCGCATGAGCGGCTCCTGCCAGTTCAGTCTCGGCCTGGCCCTGAAACTCCGGCAGGGTCATTGAAATATGGGGAAAATCTTCGGGCAGCAAGAAGTCCCCATCGCACAGCACGACCGCCCGAAAGATCGCATTTTCCAGCTGGCGGACATTGCCCGGCCAGTCATAGCTTTGCAGCATCGCCAATGTTTGCGGCGCCGCCCCCAAAACCCGCTTATTCTCTTCAATGTTGATGCGGGCAACAAAGTGCTTCACGAGTGCGGGAATATCCTCTTTGCGTAATCGCAGCGGCGGCGCCTCGATCGGGAAGACATTGAGCCTGTAATAGAGATCCTCGCGGAACAGGCCCTCGGCAACAAGATTGATCAGGTCCTTGTTTGTGGCGGCGATCATACGAACATCAACTTTGATAGGTCGCTTCGAACCAATAGGGTCAACTTCGCCCTCTTGCAGGACGCGCAATAGCTTCACCTGAATATCGAGAGGCAGTTCTCCAACTTCGTCGAGGAATAAAGTGCCGCCATCGGCCTCTTGGAACTTGCCCAAATGGCGATCATGGGCACCCGTGAAGGAACCCTTCTCATGGCCAAACAGAATACTTTCAACCAGATTTGTAGGGATTGCTCCGCAATTCACTGTGATGATCGGACGACCAGACCGATCACTCTCGCCATGAATAGCCCGAGCGATCAGCTCCTTTCCAACGCCGCTTTCCCCAAGAATCAGCACGGGGATATTGGATGCCGCCGCACGTCGGCCCAAGCGGATGATTTGGCGCATCGAAGCCGCCCCAGCCACCATATCGCCAAAGCTGAATGTACCGCCATTCTTCTTCTTTAGACGTCGGACCTCACCTGACAATTCGCCCACCTTCAGCGCATTGCGGATCGATACCATCACCCGCTCTGGGCTGGCCGGCTTGACGAAAAAGTCAGTAGCGCCCGCCTGCATCGCCTTGACGACCGTATCAATGCCGCCCGAAGCGGTCAGCACAACCACGGGCAAATCCTCGCGTTTCAAACGGATCTGGGCCAAAGCCTCCATGCCCGAGACGCCGGGCATGATGAGATCGAGCAGGACAACATCGACAGCCCGATCCAACGCTTGGGCGACGGCCTGTGCACCATCCTCGGCGGTGCGGGTCGCAAAACCCTGACGCTCAACAGCACCTTGCAGAAGCCGACGTTGAGCTGGGTCATCATCAACGATCAGAACGGTCTTACTCATGATACCACCATGTTTTCAGGGCCGCCGAGTGATCTCGGTCAGTGATCTCAATGCCCAAAGCCAAAAAGATCGATTGAAGAAAGCATTAGAACTATCGAGTAAAGGCTGACTTAAAATGGGACACACAACCCAAAAAAGACTCAGTGCGACTGCGCTGGGTCCCCACTCTTCATCAAAGATCGGTAACTAACTCACTTGATGGCTGATCACTTGCGCGATTGAGCGCTCCTCAGCGGTGGGTCAAAGCCTCAGTCCCAGCAGGATTTGTAAACGGTACAAAGCTGTCGGCATCACGCACTTTCTCCCAGTCGCGCAATGCCCATGTACCGGTTGGAAAGGCGAGCTCCCCCCATGGTATGTCAGCATAGTCAAACAAACAAACTTCCAGACTTTCGGGGCCGGCTGCAAAATCGCCCACCAGTGTGCCCCTATACATAAAGTGGATCTGGCTGATGCGAGGGACTTCATAAATGCTCAACAGAGCGTCAATCTGAACGTTCGCGCACGCCTCCTCAAGGACTTCCCGTGCTGCGCCCTGACTTGTGCTTTCGTGTTCTTCTAAAAATCCGGCTGGTATGGTCCAAAATCCGCGTCGCGGCTCAATTGCGCGCCGACACAGCAAAACCCGCCCTTGCGCGTCACTGACGACAACGCCCGCCACAATCTTGGGGTTAACATAATTGATAAAGCCACAGCTGGTGCACATCTGGCGAGGTCTGTCGTCGCCCAGCGGCGTTTGGAGAGTGAAGTTAGCTGGCAAAATCTGGCTCATGAGACCTCTTTCTGTTTGTCTAAACGGTAAGTGTCGCATAATGGTCAATAATCAATGATAGGGTGTTCACGGACAATTTTGATGACCGGCAGTCTTATTTATTTGATGGAGCTTCCATGCGCAAAACTGAGCCAGATATTGCTAAAGCCGTCATAGCCTCGCCTATCGTGATTGATGCGCCATCGCCAGCCAAAGTCAGCGAAGACACCCGAGCTTTCGATCCCAACAGCTCGCCCAGCCATTTGCTGCATCGCGCACAACAAATTGCGGCCGATCTTCATGCAACTGCCTTTGGACCGTCTGGCCTTACTCAGCGTCAGTTAGCCGTTCTTGCAGCTCTGGCACCGGCGGGCGGGGTATCGCAAGCTGATCTAGTTGTAAAGACCGGTATTGATCGTTCGACTTTGGCCGAGATGGTCGCCCGCATGGAAGGCAAAGGCCTTGTCGCGCGTGAAAAGTCTGTAAAAGACAGCCGAGCAAAGTCCGTCACCATGACCGACATGGGGCGGGAGGCTTTGACAACAGCTATTCCGCGCCTGCGATCAATTGACCACATGGTTTTGGCTCTTTTGCCTTCCAGTCGGCGGGATATGTTGGTTGAGCTCCTGACCCGCATTGCCTTGCCCCAACCATCCAAAAAATCGGCTAAGTCTGAAAACATTGAAGCTAAAACGCAAAAGAAGGTCAAGAAGAAGAAAGACCGAAAGAAGAAGAAAGCCCCAAAAGATTAAGGCTGGGGGTTCAGTCATCTAAACCCTAGCCAAGCGCATAGAATCAAAAAGGCCCGCCACCAATAGATGACGGGCCTTCGGTTTACAAAGAGTGATCCAGACTATTCGCGGTCACCCAAAAGTGACAACAAGAGTTGGAACAAGTTGATGAAGTTCAGATAGAGGCTCAACGCGCCAAAGCTTGTGGCGATCGATAATGCCGCTTCATTGCCGCCCATTTGATAATAGTCGAACTTGAGGCGTTGGGTATCAAACGCTATCAGGCCGGAGAAGACCAACACACCAATGGCCGAGATCGCAAACTGGATCGCCGTGCTCTGCAGGAAAATGTTGACAATGCCAGCCAGAATTAAGCCGAACAAGCCCATCATCAAGAAAGTGCCAAATCCGGTCAGATCCTTTTTCGTGGTATAGCCCCACAGCGACAACGCACCAAACGCTGCTGCGGTTATGAAGAAGGTCGATGCGATCGACTGCCCAGTGTAGCGGATAGCCAAGACACCCAAACCGGCACCGATCAGAGACACGATCGTCCAATAAAACAGGCCCGCGCCTGTCTTAGAGGGGTTTTTCATCGCGAACATGCCGACCAGCATGATGACTAAAGGCGAAAAGCTGAGTGCCAAACCCGCCATGGTATAGCCGCCGTTTGCTGTGAACAGAGCATCGCGGATTGGCGCAACGGAATAAGTGGCGAAGGCCAACAGGCCAGAGACCACCAGACCCAGACCCATTTTGTTGTAGACGCCCAGCATAAAGCTACGCAGGCCAGCGTCCACAGACATATCCATAGCACCACCGGCTGGGATTGCGCGCGCTTGGAACCTATATTGGTCGTTCATTCTGTATCCTTTCAAAAGCCAAGCAGACATCTGTCTGACTTTATGGCCCTAATATCGCAATCAAGCGGCCCCAGTGCAAGAGCGCACCCAAACACATTATTGTGTGCCTTGTTCAGGTGGGCGTTTTGCTGCTCTCTGACACCAGACTGAAGCCCCACACGCAAAAGGACCACCCTGCTTAAGTGCAAGGCGGCCCCTTAAACTTTCAGATGGTGTCATCGACCCCGTCGAAGATCGCCTTAGCTTGGCGATTTCAGATATGCGATCAAGTCAGCGCGCTTTTGAGAATCCTTGATGCCAACAAATGCCATAATGGTGCCGGGGATTTTGGCCTTGGGATTTTCCAGATATTCATAAAGCTCCTGCTCAGTCCAAACGATTCCGGATTTCTTATTGGCTTCTGAATAGCGGAAACCGGGAACTTGGCCGGCCGTGCGACCGACGATGTTATGCAGTGATGGCCCAACTTTATTCACACCAGCTTCGCGCACGTGACAGGTCAAGCACTGGCGAAACACAGCGGCACCCTTAGTTGGATCGCCCGACATGTCAACGCCCGCGGCATTCTTTACCGCCAGAACCACAGCGCCGGCGGCGGGTGCCGCGGCGGCGGCGGGCGCTGCAGGGGCCGCTGCAGGCACTTCAGCCACGGCATTTGACGGCGCGGCATTTGACGGCGCGGCAGGGGCTTCGGCAACAGCATTGGAGGCGACCGCGGGAGCCTCCGCAGCCGGTGCACTTGCCGCAGGCGCTTCGGCTTTTTCACTGGCTGGTGGGCTACAAGCACTAACCAGAGCGATTGTCGACAATGAAACGATCAGTCCAAGTTTAACGAATTTGCTACGCATATCCAGCTCCCACTTACCCAACCTATATCGAGTAACATACATGTGAGTTATAGCTGAGTTCAGGCGTAGGTCCAGAGGTAACAAGGCGCAAATATCGCCAGTGTCACAAAGATTTTACACACGGGACTAACGGCCGATCAGATAGTCCTAACCGACGTCTGACGCTTTTCAATCGCCATTCCATCGTGCATGATCTTTTGCTCAGATAAGGATGGCCACATGTCAGAAATCTCCCCTTCACAAAGGCCACTGAAATCTGGATTTGGCGTTCGAACTACCGCCATGGAGGTTGTCGCGGGCCTTGATTTGAGCGGCAAGACAGCCGTGGTGACGGGTGGCTATTCTGGATTAGGGCTCGAAACGGTCCGAGCTTTGGCCAGCGCCGGCGCGCGTGTCATCGTGGGGGCTC
>JBEINE010000238.1:0-3522 GCA_040378245.1 Hyphomonadaceae bacterium
CGGGTGCACAACCACCTGCCACAAAAGCGAGGCCTATGGCCAAATGCTACCATTTCATTAAGCAGGGCTCGATTGAACAGACTTCTCTGTCGCGACCTCCGCCTTCGCACCACCCAAGCCTAGGGCGCGTGCGAAAAACGGATTTACGACCCGTTCTAGACGATCCATTAGGACGTGAATAACTGGTACCAGAACCAGCGACAATAGTGTCGAGGTTGCAAGTCCACCAATTACCGCAATGGCCATAGGCTGTCGGAACTCTGACCCTTCGCCGTAACCAACCGCTGTTGGCACCATCCCGGCGACCATTGCGACCGTTGTCATGATAATCGGTCGGGCGCGCTGGCGACAGGCATCAACAATGGCTGTGCGTGCCGGAATGCCGCGTTTCTCTTCTTCGATTGCATATTCGACGAGTAGAATAGAGTTCTTGGCGACCAGTCCCATAAGAGTCATAAGCCCAATCATTGCTGGAAGGTCGAGCCCAAAACCGGTCAGCCAAAGTGCCCCAAAAGCACCCCCAACAGACAGAGGCAAAGCCATCAAGATTGTGACGGGTTTCCAAAAGCTACCAAACAGCAAGATCAAGATGGCCAGCATTGCTAGAATGCCCGCTGCCAAAGCCGCCCCAAACGAATTAAACATTTCAGCCATATATTGCGCATCGCCATATTCAGCGTGCGTGATTCCAGAGGGAAGGCCCTTATAGGCCTTAAGCGCCTTTATCTGTTCGGTCGCAGTACCCAAAGTGATGCCGTCGAGCGCCGCGTTGATTGTGATCTGGGGTTTTCTGTTGAAGCGGTCTAACCGGGTTGCGCCGGGTTCAAAGCTCAAGCATGCGACCGACTTGAGGGGAACGGTGGCTCCGCTCGCAGTTGGCACGGGGAGTTGACCAATTACCGCCAGATCAGCGCGTGCTTCCACGGGCAGCCGCACCCGGATCGGAATACGGCGTTCGCCGTCAACCAGCTTCGGGGTCGCTGCATCCAGCTCTCCTAAAGTTGCCACGCGAACGGTATCGGCTATTGATGCACTGGAAACACCCAGAAGGGCCGCTTGTTCTTCTAACGGACGGATAACAAGATCTGGACTCGATGGGGGCGCTGACAAACGCACGCTAGCAAGCCCTTCAAGCGACTTCATATCGATAGCGAGTTGGTTGGCAGCCTTGGCCAGAAGAGCTTTGTCTTCTCCCGTCAAAATGATTTGAACTTCGGGTAAGCTAAACTCGGTTAAGAAGCTGACGCGGAGATCAGGCACAGATGAGACTGAGGCGTACACCCGCGCTTGCCACTCTTTTGCGGTTATGCCGCGCTCTTTTCGTGATTTGAGAAGAATGGTGGCAGTGCCAGAGCGCAGTTCTGCGCCATTATCTCCTGTTGAGCCAGAAGCACCAATCGTGACGAAGACAGACTTGACGGCGGGATCAGCTTTCAAGCGTCGGGTGAGCTCAGTCACACTGGCTTCCATATCTTGTTTTCGAACGCCAGGGGCACCCTCGATTGAGGCGAGCACAATTGGTCTGTTTGAAACCGGAGTAAATCCACTTGCCAATTGGCCGGCAATCATCAGAGACCCAATAAACATGAGGAGGCCCGCAAACAGTGCGGCAAACTGATGCTTTAAGCACCAAGATAGCAATTGCTCGTATGGTTTTGGCAACGGCTTTTCGTTGTCATGTTTTGCCTTCTCCGTCAGGAAATAGGCCGCCAACAAGGGCGTCACGAAACGGGCGACAAGAAGTGAGAATAGTACGGCCACCGACACCGTGATGCCAAACTCGCGAAAATATTGCCCAACGACGCCTTCAAGGGACGAAACCGGCAAGAATATCGCAACGATGGTGAAAGTGACCGCAACAACGGCGAGTCCAATTTCGTCGGCTCCGACCAAAGCGGCTTGGTAGGGTTTCTCACCTCGTGCGATGCGCTTGGAAATGTTTTCTATCTCAACGATCGCGTCGTCAACCAAGATGCCAATCACAAGCGTTAACGCTAACAGGCTGACGACATTCAGGCTGAAACCGAGAAGGTGCATAACCCAAAATGTGGGCACCAAAGACAATGGCATGGCAACAGCCGCGATTAAGGTTGCGCGCCAATCTTTCAGGAAAAACGCAACAACAATGGCAGCCAATAACATGCCTTCCCACAACATAGTTTGGGTTGCTTTATAGCTCGCAAGCGTCTGCTCAACGGTTGAACTTAAACGCGTTATCTTGATCCCAGGCTTGGCCGCGGAAATGGCGTCGATTTCCGTGCGCACGAGTTTGTCGACTTGGACTTCGCTGGCTTGCTTTGTTTTGAAGATTTGGATAGCTATAACTGGACGACCATCCAGCAGGGCAAAGCCGCGGGCTTCAGCCGAACCATCTTGAACTTCAGCGATGTCCTTTAGCTTGACTGCCCGGCCTGAACCCAAGTTTATGTTCAGCTCCGCAAGAGCGGCTGTATCGCGGACGGCGCTGAGGATGCGAATGGCCTGTTCCTGATTACTGATTTGACCGCGTCCACCGGCCGCATCGACAGCTGCCGCATTCAAGGCTGAGTTGACGTCTCCGGCGGTGACGCCCAGAGCCGACATGCGCCGCGGGTCCAAGACAACATTGACTTCACGATTGACGCCACCAACTCTCGTGACTTTGGCGACACCTTTCACCCCCGTTAATTGGCGGACAATTTGATCGTCAACTGTCCAAGACAAGTCCACCGCAGTGGCTTTCTCACTTTGGACGGCGTAAGTCACCATCGGGCTGGCGTCAACGTCAATGCGTTGGACTAAAGGCTCTTCTATGTCTCTTGGAAGTTGAGCGCGCACACTGTCAACGGCACCGCGGACGTCATCTAACGCCCGTTGAACATTATCGCCAACCGCAAACTCAACCGTTGTGGCAACATAACCAGCGACAACTTGCGTTTGAACGGATCGAACGCCTTGGACGCGCGATACAGCACCCTCCAATGGCCGCACGATTTGCCCAATCATCTCTTCAGGCGCGGCACCGGGTTGAAGTATTGTCACTTGGACAATCGGAAACGACGTGTCGGGAGTCGGCTTGATGGGGAGCTGCAAGAACGAGGTAAAGCCAGCGTAAAGCAATCCCAGCATCACAACGCAAACTGCGATCGGATTGCGAATGCCCCAGGCAGAAAATTTCATATTCATGGTTGTTTCACCGATATCGGATTGATCTTGTCACCGGGCATGACAAAGGCGGTTCCAGATAGAATGACGGACAGACCGTCAAGCGATCCATTGGCTTGAATGGCGGCATAGCCATCATTTCGGTTCAAGACATTGACCTTCATTCTGCGGGCAACTTTGTCGGCACCGACCACAAGAATTGAGGTCCCGTCGCTTTCGGCGATTATTCCCCGCTCGGGGACGCTCGGCAAAGCTGAGGCTGGCAGCGCGAACTGTGCTTGGCCGAAACCACCGGGACGAAGGGCATTATTGACCGGGAGCGCAATTCGAACCCGTCCGAGCTTGGTTTGCCCGTCAACCAAGGGTGCAACCAAACGA
>JBEINE010000262.1:0-2889 GCA_040378245.1 Hyphomonadaceae bacterium
CATCGCGACCAGGACCATGGTCAATGGCCGCTTCAGGTCTAAGCGATATAGCGCCATGATGGGCCATCCTTACTATCTGTGACTTCTACGCCCCGCGCCGCCAGCTCAGCGCGCAACCGATCCGCCTCCGCCCAATTCCTGGCCCCGCGCGCTTCCAGTCTTGCGTGAACAAGGGCATTGATTTGCGCTGTTTCGTTATCGTCAGAGGTGTCGCCGCCACGCGACAGCCAAGCGGCTGGTTCCTGTTCTAAAATCCCCAATAATTGCCCGGCCCCCAAAAGCTCCGCTTTTGCGCGCTTACGGTCTTCAAAGCTCTCCGCCTTATTGGCCTTGCGGGCCAACATCGCGAGTTCAGCGAGAGCTTTAGGCGTATTGAGGTCATCACATAAGGCCGCCAGAATGCTATCGGGCGCAACAGGATCGGTGCGTTCGCTCCAAACCCTGTCAAGCGCGCGGTAAAGGCGGTCGAGCGTTTTGACAGATTGCAGGATCAGCTCATCTGTCCAATCCAGCGGCGCGCGATAATGGGCCGATAACAAAGCCAGACGCAGCGCCTCACCGGGCCAGCGCTCCAACAAAGTATGGACCAGATCAACATTACCGAGTGATTTGGACATTTTTTCCGAATTCATCGTCAAAAAGCCATTGTGCATCCAGAAACACGCGAGCTAGGTTCCACCATCGGCGCATAGACTAAGGGCAATCTCATTTTCGTGGTGAGGAAAGATCAAATCATGCCCACCACCGTGAATATCAATCGTTAGGCCCAGATTGGCCTCAATCATGGCTGAGCACTCTATGTGCCAACCTGGACGTCCAGCACCAAAGGGGGCGTCCCAGAAAGGTTCACCGGGCTTTGCCGCTTTCCACAGGGCAAAGTCGGCGGGGTCGCGTTTATGGCTATCAACATCGACGCGTGCGCCAGCCTGATTATCCTCAAGATTGCGGCCTGATAATTGACCATAGTCGGGCATGCTGGGCACATGGAAATAGATGCCGTCGGGCGTTTGATAAGCATGCCCCCTGTCAATCAAAGCCGTCACCATGGCGATGATGTCGTCCATATGGCCAGTCACTTTAGGCTCCAAGGTTGGGGCCAAAGCGCCTAAACTCGCCATATCTTGGCGATAGATAGAGGCAAATTTCTCAGTGATGTCAGAAATTCTGACGCCAGCAGAGGCCGCCGCTGCATTGATCTTGTCGTCCACGTCGGTGATATTGCGGGCATAGATGACATGGTCTGGCCCATAAATCAGGCGCAGCAGCCGAAATAAGGTGTCAAACGCGACGAAGCAGCGGCCATTGCCGATATGGGCATAATTATAAACCGTCGGGCCGCAGACATAGAGCGTCACCCGCTCTGAATTGATGGGCATGAAACGCACTTTTTCATGGGTCAGCGTATTGAACAGTTCGATCTCGGCCATCATGTGATCCAGACGACAGCGTCAACGTAGACACTGTCGTGTTTTGAGTGTTTGATATGAGAACAGTCTTTTAGACTAAGTTTGTTCAATCGCGAAAGACTTGGAAATACAGACCCAGTGCTGGACCCGTTCAAGCCCTAGGTCGCTGGCTTTATACATCAGGGCGGGCGTTAAGACCGATATTCGGCTCGACCTCCGACCCCCTTACAAAAGGGGCTTATGCTCATGGACGCTATAACTGATCCACGCAATTTGAAAGTTGCTACTGAAATCCTCCGCCCCTCGCGCGAAGAAGCGATGGCCGCTGTGCGCACATTGTTAAAATGGGCCGGCGATAATCCTGACCGCGAAGGCCTGATCGACACGCCAAAGCGGGTTGTTGACAGCTATCTTGAGTTTTACGCTGGCTATGAGATGGACCCCATGGCTGAGCTCAGCCGGACATTTGAAGATGTCCAAGGCTATGATGATATCGTGATGCTGCGCGACATGGACCTAGAGAGCCATTGTGAGCATCACATGGTACCCATCCTAGGTCGCGCGCATATTGCCTATATGCCAACCAATAAAGTGGTGGGTATCTCCAAGCTCGCCCGCGTCGTGGAAATCTTTGGCAAGCGCTTACAGACCCAAGAAACCATGACCGCCCAGATTGCCGACTGCATTACCGAAGCCTTGCGTCCGGCGGGTGTCGCGGTTCTGCTAGATGCTAAGCACCAATGCATGACGACACGCGGCGTCCACCATCCCAATGTCGCCACCATCACCACGCAATTCACCGGCGTGTTCAAGACCGACAAGGAATTGAAGGACCGCTTCCTGCGCTTGGCGGGTTATTAGAAAGCCTTTTACTATATTCTCAAACTTGAAAATGGCGAGTGCGCTGCGCTCGCCATTTATTGTTTTCGGCCATAGACGCGCTCTCAGAATTAGTCTTAAAGATAGATTATCTGGAGAGAACAAAAAGTGAAAAGACCAATAGCCATTGATTTATTTGCTGGTGCTGGCGGAATGAGCCTTGGGTTTGAGCAAGCCGGATTTGAAGTTGTAGCCGCTGTAGAAATTGACCCGATACATTGCGCCGTCCATAAGTTTAACTTTCAACACTGCGCCATAATTCCATCTTCGGTTAGTGACATCAGCGCCGCGAAAATTAGAGAGTTGGCTGGAATCGGTAATGCAAAGGTGGATGTTGTATTCGGCGGTGCGCCCTGTCAAGGATTCTCGCTCATTGGCCAAAGGCTTTTAGATGACCCTAGAAACAGATTAGCTCGCGATTTTTTGCGCCTTGTCCACGAGTTGGATGCGACCAGTTTTGTTTTTGAAAATGTTAAAGGGCTTACGTTGGGACAACACCGTAAATTCCTGGAAGAGTTTTTGGTTTATGCACAGATGAATGGGTACCAGATTACTTTGCCTTGGAAAGTCCTCGACGCGGCGGAGTTTGGTGTACCGCAGCATC
>JBEINE010000233.1:0-3686 GCA_040378245.1 Hyphomonadaceae bacterium
CGGGCCGACTTTTGTGGCCGCCTGTGCAGCGGGTGTTGATGTTGCGGCAGGCCTTGGATTAGCCGCCAAGTCTCAGATCAGGTTCTTTCGCCCCGCCACGTGCGGGCTTTTTGGCGCAACGGCGGCGTTGGCGCGGGCGCGGGGTCTTGATGGCGCGGTTACCGCCCACGCGCTTGGCTATGCTTTGGCTTTCGCTTCCGGCACCATGCAGGCCCATGTCGAAGGCACCCCAGCCCTGGCGGCCAGTGTCGGGGCCGCTGCGCGCTCTGCTTTTGCGGCGGTCGATCTGGCGCAAGCGGGGCTTCCAGGCCCCTTGGGCGCTATTGATGGCCCATTTGGCTATTTGAGCTTATGTGAGATCGACAGCGATATCGCGCCCATCCTCGCGGCCTTGGGCACAAGCTGGCGGGCGAGCGAGGTTAGCTGGAAGCCTTTTCCGACCGGTCGGGCCGCGCATGGCGGCATTGACATGATCCTAAGTTTGCGGGCAAACGGCCTGAGCGCGGATAATCTCGACACTCTAACAATCCATGCGCCGCCCTTGATCCATCATTTGGTGGGTCGACCGATCGCGCCACCGCCCTTGGAAGTCAATTATGCGCGGCTGTGCCTGCCATATGTTGGCGCGGTGGCACTGGTGAGCGGGGGTGTCACACTGGCCGATTTTACGCCAGAGCGCCTCAGCGATCCCCTAATCCATGCGGTCGCGGCGAAGATCAATGTCGTCATCAATGACGTGACCAGTCAATCGGCCTTCACGCCCCAGCGCGCCATTGCCACATTAAAGGACGGCAGGGTCTTGGAGACGGCGATCGAGGCGCTTTTGGGTGCCCCCGCACGGCCCTTGTCACGCGCGCAGCATTTGGCCAAGTTCAAGGCCTGTTGCGCCTTTGGCTTTGGCACACCGCGCCCTGACATCGAAGACGCTTTGATTGACGCCACTGACACCCTTGCCGCTTTGCCTGATGTGGGCGTCTTAGGGGCCTTAGCCGCGGGATATGCTACATGATTGATAAAAATAGGACTTTTGCTCAAAGCGTCGATTATCCTGCTGTGTTGAGAGACCATCCGATTGGCGACGATTTTCTTAAAATGGTGACCACCATTAGCGCTGACGAATTGCGCGCCCATCAAGAGCGCCTCTTCAAGAAACTGGTAGCGCGCGCCGGTGCCAGCGCCTTTTACAAGCGGCTTTGGGGCAAAATCGGGATTGAACCGGGCGATGTGCGCAGCTTGGATGACCTGCCCAAACTGCCCACGTTCGGTAAGCAAGATATCGTCGAGAGCATCGCTATCGCGCCGCCATTTGGCGATTTTGCCGGACTCGATTCCTATCCTGACGGCGAGCGTCCGCCCATGATCTTTCATACAACCAGCGGCACCACGGGCAGGCCACAGCCGCTATTTTTTGGGGCCAAGACGCGCGAGGTGCAAAATCTTTTGCTCGCCCGCTTGTTTCGCTGGCAGGGCATGAAACCCAGCGACGTGGTCCATTCAGTCTATGGCCATGGCATGATTAATGGCGGGCATTATATTCGCGAAGCCGTAACCCGCTTTACCAGCGCGACTTTCATGTCCGCCGGCACTGGCATTGAAACCCGCAGCGCCGCACAAGTCGCTTTGATGGCTGATTTTGGTGCGACCGTGATTTTGGGTTTCACCGATTACATCAAGAAACTTGGCGAAGTGGCCCGCGCCGAGGGATTAATGCCCGGCAAAGATATCAATATCCGCATGATTTCAGGCCAATTTGGCCGCGAAGACAAGCAGGCCGTGTCTGATCTGTGGGGGGGTGCGGCCTGCTATGATTGGTATGGAGTTGGCGACACCGGCGTGATCGCGGGCGAGGGCCCTGATCGGGATGGTCATTATGTGATGGAAGACGCCCATTGGGTGGAAGTGTGCGATATCGACAGCGGTGCGCCGGTGCCCGACGGCCAGACAGGCGACCTTGTTGTGACCTGCCTGTTCAAAGATGATGTCTATCCGATCATTCGCTTTAACACGCACGACGTGACCGCCATTCGCACCGATGCCAGCCAGATTGGCGTAAAGTTCAAGCGCATCGAAGGGTTTCTGGGGCGGTCTGACAATATGGTCAAATTGCGCGGCATCAATGTCTTCCCCCAAGCCGTTGGTCCTATGCTTGCAGACATTGAGAGTTTTGCTGGTGAGTGGATTTGTAAAGTCACGCGCGACACTCAAGGTCGTGATGAATTGATCGTCGTGTGTGAGGATCGCGGTGGCAGTGATATTGGCACCTATCAAGACATGCTCAAGCGCAAGCTGGGCATTGAGGCGCGCGTTGAACTGGTACCCAAAGGCGGGACGGCGCTATCAACCCAGATTGAATCACGCCAGAAGCCGATCCGTTTGCTGGACGAACGATGATGGATATCAACGCCTTTATCGACTTCACCCATGATCCGCCCAGTGAAATCCTAGGACCACTTTTGGGCCTCAAAATCGGCATCAAGGCCAATATTGCGGTGAAGGGCTTGGCCAATAGCGCAGGATCTGGCGCGCGCCGCCATGCCATCGCCCACCAAGATGCCCGCGTCGTGACCCAATTACGCAGCGCCGGAGCGCAGATTATGGGCACATTGAATATGCATGAGGGGGCGCTTGGGGCCACCACGGACAACAAAGCCTTTGGCCGTTGCCTCAATCCCTGGCGTGACGGCTTTTCGCCCGGTGGCTCTTCGGGTGGCTCTGGGGCAGCGATTGCTGCGGGCCTGGTTGATGGGGCTTTAGGCACGGATACTTTGGGGTCGATCCGGTTGCCTGCCGCTTATTGTGGGGTGTTTGGCTATAAGCCAGCCGGACAGATCATCTCTCAAGATGGGGTCATTCCTTTAGCCCAAAGTTTGGACCAAGTCGGCCCGCTGGCCAAGGATAGCGCCACTTTGGGGCTGATGGCGCAAGCATTGGGCGCGCCCGCGCCTCAGAAGTCGATGGAAGGGATGATTTTCGCCATCCCGCGCGATATGGCCGCTGTTGCGCCAGCCATTGACCACCTTTTTGAGCAATCCCTAGAGCGCGTGCGGGCTGCGGGCGCGCGAACAATCGACCTCAATTTAGGTCTCGGCCACTCGGGTGCTTTAGGCCTGAGCGACCTTGATGTGATCCTCGCCTGCTTACTGGTGTGCGAGATTGAGGGCGCGCGCGAGTGGCAGGCAGAGCTTGGTGATCCCCAAAGCGGCATCACGGATGAGTTTCGTTCGATGCTGACCTATGGTGCCTCGCTTGGCCCGGATCAAATCGACAAAGCTTATGAAAGGGTCGCTAGAGTTAAAGCGCATCTGCGCACCTTGATAGCCACCCACAATCTCGCGGGATTTTTGACGCCGACCGTCACCCATCTGGCCTTTCACCATGATGATGGCCCGCCCATCGACCAAGCCTATCTCACCCAATATGCCAGCGCCGCCGATCTGCCCGCAACCAGTTCGCCCATCGGCCTGATTGATGGCCTCCCCGCAGGCATTCAATGCATCGCCGCGCCCAGTCGTGACGATATCGCGCTTGGATTCACACGTTTGTTTCCGGCTTTGGACTTGCCAGTGGTCAAAGCTCAAGCTGTCGTTTGAATCGGCAATCGTTTGAAACCTGAAGAGGCTTAGCAGCCTGTCGCTCAACTCAGGCTCTGATTTGAAGTCCCATGCAACAAAAGCTCACCGACATCA
>JBEINE010000061.1:0-15090 GCA_040378245.1 Hyphomonadaceae bacterium
CATAAAATCGCTCACATTGCCTAAATTTTGTCGAATATTTTTGTTGCCTTTCTAGGGTCTGTCCCGTCTTTTTAAATGAAAAAGCTGTATAAACAGACGCTAAATCAGAGATCTGGACTCGCTCTCGCGCGATGCAATCGCGCGGTCCGATCAATGCGGGCCGAGAGGCCCTTATAAGCCCAAAGCTATTCGCTGGGCCCCAAACAACTGACCGCAGCCCACTTTAGCGAGCCCTAAAAGCACGTGCAGCTCCGCCTCGGTAAAGGGTCGCGCCTCCCCAGTAGCCTGTACTTCAACCAGACCCAAACCATCAGCCAAGACGAAATTAGCGTCGGCTTCAGCGCTTGAATCCTCAGGATAATCAAGATCAAGCACAGGTGTCTCTTTGTAGATGCCGCAGGACACCGCGGCGACTTGTGCTTTGATCGGCTCGGCGGAGATCAAACCCTCAGTCTTCATATAAAGCGTGGCTTGCTTGAGCGCGACCCAGGCCCCGGTCAGCGCCGCGGTGCGCGTGCCGCCATCGGCTTGAATCACATCGCAATCAACGGTGATTTGACGCTCACCCAAAGCCACCAAGTCCACCACACTGCGCAGACCCCGGCCAATCAGGCGCTGTATCTCTTGGGTCCGGCCTGATTGCTTCCCAGAAGCGGCTTCGCGGCGACCCCGCGTGTGGGTCGAGCGCGGTAACATGCCATATTCCGCTGTAACCCAGCCCTTGCCTTGACCCCGCAACCATGGCGGTGGCTTTTCTTCGAGGCTGGCGGTGACCAACACATGGGTATTGCCAAACTTGGCAAGGCAGGATCCTTCGGCATAGCGGGACACGCCCGCCTCAAGGCTGATGTCACGCATTTGGTCATCGGCGCGGCCCGAAGGGCGCAGGCTAGTAGTTTGGATCATGGCGTCAGCTTGGCCTTCTTTGACTTAGGTTTTGCAGCGGGTGTTTCAGGCTCTATGTCGGGCAGATCCCCTATCATGGGGATCAGGCCCGTTGGAACTTCGGCCACAAGGCGACGGCGCGGCAGATCAATTACAGGCACTAGCGCTTTGGTAAATGGCAGAAACCACGATGATTTTGCCCCCGGCGTGGCGTGGATTTCCAACAAGTCTTGGGGACCGGGGATCACGGATTTCACTTCGCCCAGCGACACTCCATCCAGCGCCTCAACCAACAGGCCAATGAGATCAACATGATAAAACTCATCCTCTTCAACCGGGGGCAGGGCCGCGCGGGGCACATAGAGTTTGGTGTTGCGCAGCGCCATCGCGTCTTCGCGGCTGACGACTTCTTTGGCGATCACCGCCATCCCGTCTTTTACCGACCGCCATGATTTGAGCGTCAGGGCTGGCCGACCATCGGCATGGAAGAACGGCGCGTAATCGACAATCGCGTCTGGCTCTGCAGTAAAACTGCGCAGGCGCACTTCGCCCTTTACGCCAAAAGCGCCCGCGACCGCACCCACAAGAACCAGATCATCAGGCAATTTCTGTGCGCTTGGAGATGATTTTGCCAACCAGACCATAGGTCACGGCGTCTTGTGCGCTCATCCAATAATCACGGTCTGTGTCGGCCTTGATCTTTTCCAGTGGCTGACCTGTTGCTTCGGCAAAGATGTTGTTCAAGCGCTCGCGCATACGGATGATTTCGCGAGCTTGGATCTCAATATCTGAGACCATGCCACCAATGCCACCGCGGGGTTCATGCAACAAAAAGCGCGTATTGGGCAGGCAGAAACGACGCTCTCGCTGTGCCGCCGCGTAGATTAAAGCCCCCGCAGAGGCGACCCAGCCAGATCCCAGAACATTGACCGGTGCCGAGACGAATTTGATCATATCATGGATCATATCGCCACTTTCAACATGACCGCCCGGTGAGGATACGATGAGCAAGATCGGCTTATCGCTTTCCCCAGAATACGCCAAAAGACGCTCGCACACCCGCTGAGCCTGCTTGTCGTCAATCCCGCCCGTCAACAAGATGGTGCGGCTGTCAAACAATGCCTTTTCAACAATGGCAGGGGCTGGATTGCCCGTTTTGGTCTCGTCTTCTTCGTCCATGCGAAACATGCGGTCGGCTCCTAAGATGTATGCTCTTTCCCACACGCTTTCGCTCATTGGGTCAATAAGATTGGTCAATGGGGCTAAGGCGCAAAGGCGGTGAATGTTGGTGTCGTAAGTAGGGAAGACTGACAGAATATGAAGGGGGCTGAGATGTATGAAGGATTGCTAGATTTGCGATAATGGCTTTAGCGCGAAGCTCTCGACCATTTCGAAATTTGTACTTTAAACCCCCAATTCCTTTTGCCCCGAATCGCGGTCTTGTTTGAGAGCTGCTTTGTAAGTACTCGCCGCATCCACACTACTGGGCAAAAAAGGAACCCGTCCCTCAAAAAGGTCATTAACTGTAATGATTTGTAGTCGGGGAAAACGCCGACCACCCCAGTCGTAAAAACCGGCATTTACTGCTTCTGTTCTCATTGGTTGTGTTGGTTCGTAAAGCGACAAGAAAACACCAATTTCGCAATCCGTTTCACGATTGATGACTCCTTTCAAGTCACGAACCATCGAGACTCCAATGTTTTTTCCACCCTTTACAGATAAGATTACCCGTTTGTAGGTTTTGGCATCTTCTTTGAATTCTAAGATACCATCAATGCCACCGTCAGCTCCCTGCAATTTATATGGGCGTGCGCCAGCGATTCGCGTGACGGCCCATTTTTCAAACTGATCGGGTCTTTCTCGCGCCAACTTTTCTGCACTGTCAAAGTCTTGGGGAAGACCCAGAACCTTGAACCCGCCCTTTGCTCGCAGTTCGGGATACCGATCTTTCATGCGACGTTCGATTAAATCGATCGAAAGATGTGTAATATCGATCCCGATCCATTGACGGCCAAGTTTCTCAGCGGCGTCAACGGCGGTGCCGCAGCCACAAAATGGATCAAGAATAACGTCACCAGGTTTCGACGAAGCTGCGATAATCCGCTCAAGAAGTGCTATTGGCTTTTGCGTCGGGTAGCCTAACTTCTCTTTGGACTGTGCTGACAGTGCCTTTATGTCTGTTATGATATCTTGAATACGGTTGCCACGATCTGCTTCGAGGTATCGTTTGAATTGTGGGACCCGCCCTTTGGGCGGCCAATAAATTAGCCCTAGCTCATCAAGTCGGTCCAATTTCTGTTGCACTGACAACTGATCAAAATCGCCATTAAAGCCCATCCTAGAAATAACTGCAGTTGGCACAGCCCAATGTCGAGCAACCTGTGTTGGGTCCACATCGCGCCATGGACTCCCTGAGGCGCCCGCCCGTATCCCGGCGCCAGTCAAATCACCAATCCGAAAACGACCTTTGTCATCTGAGAATTTGTAAAAATCATCTATATATTTTTCATCATAGATTTCAAATATCTCATTCCATGTATATTTTGCTGATTTTCGATAGTAGAAAATTACGTCGTGGACGGGTCCCCAGCGTCGAGCACTTGAGTGAGATGATGTACGCCGCCAAATAATTTCGCTACCGAAATTCTCAAAACCGAAAATTGAGTCTAACACGAGTTTCAGATAATGGCTCGCCGTTGGGTCGCAGTGCAGATAAAGACTACCGTCAGATTTGAGGACACGTCTCAATTCGATCAGTCGGGCGGACATCATTGCCAGATATGCCATGACATCATTGTCACCCAAGAAACTGCGGAGGGCTTTCAGTAGTTGGTTGGCGCGAATGTTTTCACCGCGAACGACATCGTCGAACGACTCTTCTGCACTCGCTCCCCAATGCCAAATATCATCAAAGGCTGCGATCGACGCCTTAGCCCTTGAACCTTTTTTATCTTTAAACAACATATTATACGAGGCGTTGGAATTGAAAGGGGGGTCAAGGTAGACGAGATTTACACTCTCGTCAGGAAAAATCTTGGTGTCTCTAAGGACTTCCAGATTATCGCCAAAGTGTAGTTCGCGGCGCATGTTGACTTGAACCCTAAAAGATTACCGGTGAAGCGATTTTGACATTCCTGCAATAGACTTATTTCTGTGTTGCCCCTAGCCCAACCCCACCTTCGCCAAAGCTGCCGCCTGCCGCGCGCCAAGTGCGGCTTCGTCAAAGCCTGCGATGCTGTCTTGAAACAGGCGATAGAAATTGAGTTTGGCGCCCAGATGCAGGTATGCAGCACCCAGCCCGATGGCCGCGCGGTCCATGAAGACGAATTCGCGGGGGATGGTCACGGGGCCATGTAATTTCAACAGATTGCGCACTTCAAAGGCTTCTTTGCGGCCATAATCACCGGGCGCCACCCCATCCGCCACGGTGCGCACCCGGTCATCGAGCAGCGGCGCATAAATAAAGCGCGCCCAGACATTTAAGACCTCCGCCAGTTTGCGGGTGAGGCCCTTAAAGCCCCAAATCTCATAGGCCTCCCATGTGCCTTCAAAGTCATTCTTCTCCAGCGACAGGTAAAGCTTCACAACGCCAGCCACAAATTTTGGCGGGAATATGCGCACGCAGCCAAAATCCAGTAGATTGAGCTTGGCGGCGTCAGGTGTCAGGGAATAATTGCCCAGATGGGGGTCGCCATGAATGACGCCTGTCTGCGTCATCGGTGCCCACCAGGCGTTGAACAATAAAGCTGCAATCCGATCGCGCTGTTCTTGAGGGCCATCCTTGAAGCTGAGGAGTGGCGCGCCGTCGAGCCATGACATGGTCAAAAGGCGGCCAGTTGAGAGTTCATCCACGGGCTGTGGGCAGATGATATCAGCTTGTGAAGCGAGAAGGTCGCCATAAAGGCGCATATGTTGACGCTCACGACTATAGTCCAATTCTTCGCGCAAGCGCTCGGTCACTTCTTCAACCGCTTGGGAGGGATCGATTGATTTTTCAAAGGCTTTGAACATGGTCAGCAGTGACTTGAGCTGACTGACATCAGATTCTACCGCGCTCGCCATGTCGGGATATTGCAGCTTACACGCCACCGCTGTGCCATCATGGAGGGTGGCGCGATGGACCTGGCCGAGAGACGCAGCATGTGAAGCCTCACGTTCGAAACTGCCAAACCGGCTTTCCCAGTCCTCACCCAGTTCAGCGCGCATCCGCCGCTTAACGAAGGGCCACCCCATAGCGGGCGCATTGGCCTGCAGCTGGCCTAATTCCTCGGCATATTCTGGTGGCAACAGATCAGGAATTGTCGCCATGATCTGGGCGACTTTCATCAGGGGGCCGCGCGTTTTGCCAAGCGCTTGACGCAGAGCCGCGGCAATATTGCGCTCGGCCGCATCGCTGCCCATTAGGCGCTGCGTGCCAAAGGTGACGGCCGCCGCACTCATGTTCGCGCCCACGCGCGCGACTCGTGCGATCCGGCCACTCAGGCGATTACGTTCTACATCATCAGTCATAAGGCCTATGTAGGGCGATCATGCGTGCCAAGCGAGCCTTGTCTCGACGCACACGCACACCTTCTGCTAGGTCATTTCAGTGAACTGGATTGCTCAATGACCGTGCCCCAACTTCCTGCCCTGTCTGTCTTTATAATTGCCTGCAATGAAGTTGACCGAATCGGCGCGGCGATTAGCGCTGTCCGAGAGTTGTCAGACGATATCATTGTTGTTGATTCGGGCTCAACAGATGGCACCCAAGCGCTTGCTGCAAGCTATGGTGCGCGGGTCATCCATCATGATTGGCCGGGCTATGGCCTGCAAAAGCGGTTTGGCGAAGATCAGTGCCGGCACGCGTGGCTCTTGAATATTGACGCCGATGAAATCGTCACCCCACAGATGAAGGCGGCCATCAAGGCGGCTTTGGCGCGCTCTGATTTGAAGCCATGCGGCTTTGCGACAAAAATCATTGAGATGTTTCCCGGCGAAAGCAAAGCGCATAAATGGGCCTTCGCTTTATCGCCGGTTCGTTTGTACCATAAAGCCGTGGGGCGCTATAGTTCGTCGCCGGTGCATGACCGCGTTCAATTGGTCGCGGGCACGGAAGTCCTAAAGCTCGATGGCATTATTGAGCATCGCTCAATCCGCTCCTTGGGGCATGAGCTCATTAAGCTAAACGCCTATGCCGATATGCAGGCCGACGATCTCGACGCCAAGGGTCGAAAGCTACCCGCAGCGCGTGTCATATTAGAGTTCCCACTGGCGTTTTTGAAGGCCTATATTGGCAGGCGACATTTTGTTCGCGGCCTCTATGGCTTTATGACCGCGATGAATTACGCCTTTTACCGCTATCTGCGCGCCGCCAAACATTGGGAGCGGCGACTAAAGCGGGCTTAGAGCACGCTTTCAATTACAACGACAGCCTTAAGCGGCCCAACCCCGCCAAAAGCCATCGACATGCGCGCTGAGAAAAGCGAACGAGTCAAAGAGTTCACCATCGGTATCGCCGAACGTGGCTACGACCATAGCAATTGTTGCAATGGGTGAACTATAGAGCCAAGCCAACGTCGCTGCATCGGCATTGACGAACTCTTTGGCCTCAATGCCGCGCTGAAACATTCCGGTGAGTGAGACCAATATCGGATCAATGAAGCCCTCGCGCAAGAAAGTGCCAAGGTCGGGAAAGCGATCAGCCTCGCCTAAGGCGATCCGCCAAGGGGCTACAGCGCCCGGAAGTGCCAAAGCCTGTCGAGCATCTTGGGCCAATTGTTCTAGCAGTGGCCGAGTTGGCCCTGTATGCGCATCAATCAAAATGCAGGCATCTTTGATTTTTTGCGACCACGAACGCTGAACCAATGCTTCAAATAACGATTGCTTAGACGAAAAGTGGCGATAGACGATCGGCTTTGTGACACCGATAGCCGCCGCAATATCCGACATCCGCGTGCCAGCGTAGCCGTTCTCGGAAAAAAGCCGGGTCGCTTCGATCAGAATCCGTTCGCCACGCTCATGCGACACCACTTTAGCTGGTGATGTGACCGGCGAAGCCTCTGGGGACATAAAAAACTCCACTCATACAAAAGACTTAATATATTGGCCCAAACTGGCACAGCAGGATATATCTTTTCACAGTAGAGATTTATAGAAATGTACATTTCATTTAATGTAGGCCTGATCAAATCTTGTTAAGTTTCGGTTTCCAATGGGTAACATTACGGCCTAGATAGTTTTTTCCCCGATTTTGAACAGATACTTTATTTTTAAACTTGATTTGGGTGTTACTGAGGGGAAATCTTGGCAAAAATGTGATCTGAGTGAACACACAGGGCCAAATCTGGCCCGCTGCGACGCGAGCCATACCATGCACCACTTAAAGTTGAACAAGAGGTTTAGAGCATCTTGCGTAAAATCTGAAACAGATTTTCGCAAAAACTATGCTCTGATTCAAAGGTCTAGGGTCTGTCCCGTCTTTTTTGAATCAAAAAAGCGGGATAAACAGACTCTAAATCAACTACCTAGACGCCCAACCTGGTTCTAAATTAACCAGACCCTAGTTTGCGCACCGATTAAAAACGCGCCCAGGCCCCGATTCATCGCGCGCAGTCCCCTCAGAAACAAGAATATGGGGCGTATGATGGGGCAGGCGTCCTTCAAAATGCCATTCCTGCATCTGGTTCGCGTTAAGGATTTTGTAGCGTTCAAGGGTCTGATTGCAGCCAATTGGCGCGCACACTCGGCTTTCGATCTCGATCAGGCCGCCTTGGCCTTTGCCAACACGCAAAAGCTCGAACCGCTCGCCATCGCCGAGCTTGCCGCTGCCGACTTCAATAGTGGGCGATGCCATAAAGCTGAATGCTTGGAAGTTTTGGGTGGTTTCGCAGGGGCCGGGCCTCCAGACGCTCGAACCCAGCCAGATTTGGGGCGGCACTTGTATCTTGGCGGTTTGACTTGCAGGCACGGCGGCGAAGGCCTGAGTGGAAAAGCCGATAACGCTCGCCACAACCCAAATAAAGCAGATGAATCCCACAATGCGCTCACTAACCGAACGCCGACGGCGCTTGGGCTCCCAAGGTGTGGGGATTGGTAAAGGCTCGTGCGCATTCATAGGGCCGTTATATCAAAAAACATGCCGGATTAGAAGTGTGGCTTTTTTGTGCCATTTGGTGCTAAATCTTTACCGACAGGTCGTCTGGTGCCCGGTGCCGCGCAGTGATAGCGTTTCAATCTATGACACGCCCGATCGAACGTCTTGGCTTACCTTCTCAATTTGAGACATGGTTTCAGGTCAGAGGCTGGACGCCGCGCGATCATCAACGCGCCATGCTGGATGCGGCCCAAGCTGGTGACCATGCGTTGCTGATGGCGCCAACCGGTGCTGGAAAAACCTTGGCTGGGTTTTTGCCCACCATGGTTGATATTGTCGCTAACCCACCACCGTCTGGAACAATACACACACTCTATGTATCACCACTCAAAGCGCTCGCCGTTGATGTGGCTCGTAATCTGATGACGCCCATTGCTGAGATGGGTCTGCCTATAAGGGTTGAAACGCGAACTGGGGATACGCCCCAAGCCAAACGCCAACGTCAACGCGACGATCCACCCCATATTCTGCTCACCACCCCCGAACAGATCGCGGCATTTGTCGGTATGTCGGAGGCCGCAACACTTTTTGCCGGCTTAAAGCGCATCGTGATTGATGAAGCCCATGCCATCGCGCCGTCCAAACGGGGTGACCTTCTGATGTTGGGCCTCTCGGCGCTAGAGCGCTTCGCGCCCAATGCCCGAAGGTCGGGTCTATCGGCTACGGTTGCTGATCAAGACGCATTAGCGCGCTGGCTGGTCCCGCAAAGTCCTCATGCTGAGTGTGCCGCTCGCATAATCAAGGGACCAAAAGGCACAATTCCCATCGTCGACATGTTGTTGTCCCATGAGCGCATCCCTTGGGCTGGTCATACTGGACGCCACGCCATGGGCGAAGTCTATGAGGCCATTAAGAAAGCGCAGATGGCTTTGGTTTTCGTCAATACGCGCTTTCAAGCTGAGCTGGCTTTTGCGGAGCTGTGGAAAATCAATGACGATAATCTGCCCATCGCCCTCCACCATGGCTCGTTAGAAGTAGCGCAGCGCCGAAAAGTCGAAGCCGCAATGGCGGCGGGTCGGTTGCGGGCGATCGTGTGTACGTCAACGCTCGACCTGGGCATTGACTGGGGCGAGGTGGATTTGGTGATCCAGATGGGGGCCCCCAAAGGCGCGTCGCGTTTGATCCAACGCATCGGCCGCTCCAACCACAGGCTAGACGAGGCCAGTCAAGCCCTATTGGTACCGACCAATCGCTTTGAAATGCTAGAATGCCTTGCAGCCCAACAAGCCTTGGGAGCGGGTCTATTAGATGGTGATGCGCCGCGGGCAGGAGCTTTGGATATTCTGGCCCAGCATATTATGGGCCGTGCTGTTGGCGGGGCGTTCTTTGAGGATGAACTCTACCAAGAAGTCTGTCGGGCGGCACCTTACCAAGCGCTGAGCCGAGCAACTTTTGAGCGTGTGCTGGGCTTTGTTCGCGACGGTGGCTATGCCTTAAAGTCCTATGATCGTTTTGCCCGCTTGATCCGAGACGGCGATGGCCGTTTCCAGTGCCGCAACCGTCAAGCCGCGCGACGCTGGCGGATGAATGTCGGGGCCATTGTTTCAGACCCGGTGGTGAAAGTCCGCCAGGTGTCGCAAGGTCAGGCCAAACGGGCGGCTCTACCCAAAGACGGCGCGGCGCTCTTGGGTGGGCGCGTCGTCGGGGAGATTGAGGAATATTTTGTTGGCAGCCTGTCTAAAGGCGATACTTTCCTGTTCGCGGGAGAAGTGTGGCGGTTTGAAGGACTCAGTGGTGCTGAGTGTCGTGTGACAAGAGCTTCTGGGGAAAATCCGAAAGTGCCGAGCTGGGCTGGCGGTAGTTTCCCCCTCTCGACCTTTTTAGCGGCCCGTGTCCGCACGATCATTGCAGATTCTAAGCTCTGGACCGGCCTGCATCCACAATTACGTGAATGGCTGGAGCTTCAGAAAAAGTTTTCGGCCATTCCCGCCCCACGCGATTTGCTGATCGAGACATTTCCAAGAAGCAATCGCTTTCATTTAGCCTGCTATCCATTTGAAGGTCGTCTGGCCCATCAGACCCTGGGTATGCTGTTGACTCGCCGATTAGAGCGCATGGGGCTCGAACCTTTGGGCTTTGTCGCCAATGATTACGCCGTCTCCATCTGGGGACAAAAAGACATGGCTGAAGTCACGATGGAGGATTTGTTCGATCAAGATATGCTGGGTGACGATCTGGAGGAATGGCTCCAGGAAAGTGCGCTCATGAAGCGAACTTTCCGGACCTGCGCAGTCATTGCAGGGCTGATTGAACAACGCGTCCCCGGCCGCGAAAAAAGTGGGCGACAGGTGACGTTTTCATCTGACCTTATTTACGATGTTTTGCGCCAGCATCAATCGGATCATATTCTTCTTGAGGCGGCGCGGAATGACGCTGGGGAGGGGTTACTTGATATTCGCCGCTTGTCAGAGGCTTTGGCGCGCGTCACAGGCCGTCTTAAGCACCAGAAGCTCAATCAAATTTCACCCTTTGGTGTGCCCCTGATGTTGGAAATTGGCAAGATACCGATCAATGGTCAGGCGCTAGAGAGCATTCTCGACGAAGCTGCTGGCGAGGGTTTGTTGCGCGAAGCCATTGCAGGGGTACAGTCGTAACTGACGGCTCTGCTTGCTCCAAGCGGCAGGGCGCATTAGAGAAACGCTCCCGATGTTTGGCTGGGTAGCTCAGCTGGTTAGAGCGCGCGACTCATAATCGCGAGGTCGAGAGTTCAAGTCTCTCTCCCGCCACCATCGGGCCCGCCACCATCGGGCCCGCCACCATCGGGCCCGCCACCATCGGACCCGCCACCATCGGACTTTTACCTCAATACTCATTAATCCCCAAATTGATTGAGGCTCAACGCCAAGGTTAGACTGAATTAGATATTTGATGTTGCACAAATAGCGCTCTCTTTCAATTGACGAAACCCAAGCAACGCGCAATAGTGGTGGTCAACGAACTGTCACAATGACAGTCGAAAAAACCACCAAGGTCTGATCAGGGATCTATGGTGGACAAGGGGAAACACATGAGCATTTCACGTTCGGCACTATCGTGCCTCGCAGGGGTTTCATTATCCGCACTTTCAATGGGCGCTTTTGCACAAGAAGCACCTCCAGCGGCTGCGCCAACCGATGCTGGCGTCGAGGTTGTTATCGTGACCGCGACCAAGCGCGAGACAACGCTGCAATCCATTCCGGTCGCTGTGTCAGTTACAAGTGCCGATACAATCGCCAAGGCGCAAGTTCGTGACCTTAATGATATTCAAACCTTAGTACCGTCCTTGCGTGTCAGCACCAATCAAAGCTCGACAAACTCAACCTTAATCATACGTGGGTTTGGTAATGGTGCGAATAATGCCGGTATTGAGCCTTCAGTAGCTCTCTTTATTGATGGCGTTTATCGTTCCCGCGCCGGCGCCGCGATTGGCGATTTGCCAAACATTCAGCGCGTTGAAGTATTGCGCGGCCCACAATCGACTTTGTTTGGCAAGAACGCCTCGGCTGGCGTGATCTCGCTTGTGACGCGCGAGCCTAAGTTTGAATTGGGTGGCGCGGCTGAACTCAGCTATGGCAACTTTAACGCCATCGTTGCCAAAGGCGATATCACCGGTCCATTAACCGAGAACGCAGCTGGTGCGCTGTCCTTTGGTTACAACAAGCGCGACGGCTATGTTAAGAATGTCGGCCTTGGTGTGGATATCAATGACCGCAATCGCTGGAATGTTCGCGGTGACTTGCTGATCCGGCCGAGTGATACACTAAAAGTCCGCGTTATTGCTGACTATGATTATCTCGACGAATTATGCTGTGCCGTCGCCAACGTGCTCAGCGGTCCTGCCAGTGCTGCCATCAAGGCCATCGGTGGGCAATTGGTTGAAAACTCTGCCTTCGGTGATCGGGTTTTTTCTGAAGTTCCACCTACCAATGTTGTTGAAAACAAAGGCATTTCGATGCAAGTCGACGCTGATTTCGGCAAATTGTCGGTAACGTCGATTTCCTCATTCCGTAACTCAAACAGTAATGCAGATGGCGATGTCGACTTTACAAGCGCGGGCCTTGCCAGTGTTCCCCAAATCCAAGACATTGATACACTGACTCAAGAGTTTCGCCTGACCTCAAATTATGATGGCCCAGTCAATTTCTTGCTCGGCGCTTATCTGTTTAAAGAAAACATCAAACAGACTTCGGCTGTGGTTTATGGCAAGGACTTCCGCAATTATGTTTTGGCTCTAACGGGCGGGGCGGCGTCTCCAATTCTCTTGATTGAAGGGGGCTTGGGGCTTCCTTCCGGTACTTTCTTCGGTAAGGGTACTGGCACGACTGAATCTATGAGCTTGGATAATGATGCGCAGTCGATTTTTGGAACGGTCGATTTCAAAATCAATGACAAAGTAACCTTAACGGGCGGGTTCAACCACACCAAGGATTCCAAGCAGGCGAAAATTAATATTCTGGCGACAGAACCCTTCGCCAATTTAGACTTGGCGGCATTTGGCGCAGGCTTTTTGACCAACGCGTTAACGCCCGCACTTGGGGCTGCCAATGCGAGTGCTTACGCACGCTCCATTGCTGGCATTTCCTGCCCGCAACCGGCTTCACCTCTTGGCCTGCCCACATGTAATGCCTTTTTGGGTCTGACGGCAGTTCAGTTCCAAAGGCCCTTCTTGAATATTCCCAATGCCGTTGAAAGTGGTCGATCCAACGACGCAAACACCTCCTATTCGGCGCGTATAGCTTGGGAAGTTAATGATAATTTCAATGTGTATGCCAGTTATGCCACAGGCTTTAAGGCGACTTCGTTCAACTTGTCGCGGGATTCGCGTCCATCGCCAGCGGATTTCATTCCAGGCAGTTCTGTTACGCTTCCGCCGCCTGCGACATCCCGGATTCGCTCAGCTGGTTTAGCTTTGACGAACCTTGGAACCGGTACTCGTTTTGCGGGACCTGAAGAAGCCAAGGTGACAGAAATCGGGATCAAGGCCCGATTCCCAAAGGGCGCCTTCAATCTGACCTTGTTTGACCAAAAGATTGATGGGTTTCAGTCCAATGTGTTTACTGGAACGGGCTTTATTCTCGCCAATGCGGGTACCCAATCCACAAAAGGGGTTGAGTTTGATGGAACCTATCGCCCAATCAAGCCTTTGATCCTAACTTTGGCGGTAACCTATCTTGATCCCTTGTATGACGACTTCAAGGGTGGTGCTTATGGTGACTATTCCGGTCGTAAGCCATCAGGCATCTCCGAGTATAATTTGAATACGTCAGCAACCTATGTCCAAGCTCTTGGCAATGGCAACAGGATCACATATCGCGCTGATTATTTCTGGACTTCAAAAACGCAATTGGCCGATGGTCTCAACCTCAATAGTGCGGCGGCTATTCCCGATCGTGCGGCCAGAAACCGCGCCAATATTGCCGCCGCTCTTCCCTATACAACTCAGCCTATCAGCCTCAATGCCAGCATTACATTTGGTACTGCTAATGGGTGGGAGTTTACGGCATGGGGCCGCAATCTGACCAATGAGCGTTATTTGACCACGGTGTTTGACAGTGTGGCGCAGGACGGATCGATTTCGGGATACCCATCCGCACCACGCTTCTATGGGGTATCTGCAAAGTACATATTCTAAAGTTTTAATGAGCTTTAGGACAAATCAAGGGCTTCTCAATGCGCCGCAAGGTTCGTTGGGAGGCCCTTTTGGTTGGAAGGCTTAGACCATATTCCCCCTGTGACCAAACCTTGTTATCGCGGACGTCAAAGGGTAAGTCCGCTCCTCTTATTCCACCCTTGAAAGTACGCTTTGATGCCGACCCACGCCGAATTGGCCAACGCCCTTCGCTTTTTGTCTATGGATGCGGTTCAGGCCGCGAAGTGTGGTCATCCGGGTATGCCAATGGGAATGGCGGATGTAGCAACGGTGTTGTTCACAAAGTTTCTGAAATTTGATGCGCGCGCGCCTAATTGGCATGATCGGGATCGTTTTATACTTTCGGCCGGTCATGGCTCTATGCTGATTTATTCGCTTTTGCATCTGACCGGCTACGAAGCCATGACCATGACGGAAATCAGGAATTTCCGCCAAATGGGGGCCATCACGGCGGGCCATCCTGAATATGGCCATGTTCCCGGTGTTGAGGCAACGACTGGGCCGTTGGGTCAGGGTATCTCCACAGCGGTCGGCATGGCGATGGCGGAAGCCCATGTCCGCGCGGTCTATGGCACGGGTGTTGCCGATCACTTTACTTGGGTGATGGCATCTGACGGCGATCTCATGGAAGGCATCAGCCATGAGGCGATTTCTTTGGCCGGGCACTTAAAGCTCAATCGCCTGATCGTGTTGTGGGATGATAATGAAATCTCCATTGATGGGGCTTTGTCGGTCGCTGAAACCGGTAATCAGCTATTGCGCTTTCAAGCCGCGGGCTGGAATGGCGTGCGCGTCGATGGTCATGATCCCGCAGCTATCGAAGCGGCAATGCAGCAGGCCTTAAACAGTGATAAGCCCAGCCTTATTGCCTGCCGCACGCAAATCGGTTTTGGCTCGCCCAACATGGCCGGCAGCGCCAAAACGCACGGGTCACCATTGGGGGCTGAGGAAATTGCTGCGACGCGCACCGCCCTCAACTGGCCCCATGCGCCGTTTGAGGTGCCAGAACCCATCGTCGCCACGTGGCGAGCCGCTGGCGCACGTAACGCGGCGACGCGGGCGGCTTGGGAAGCGCGCTTGGCCGCCAACCCTGATGCGGCGGCGATTACGGCGCGCCTCAATGGAGAGATTGATCCGGTGTTGTTGCGCCAAACCATCAAGGCCCATTGCGCCAACATGGCGGAAAAAGCACCGGACATGGCAACGCGCGAAAGCTCTGGTGCCGCACTTGAAGCCTTGGTCCCCGTTTTTCCCGAACTTATTGGCGGATCAGCGGATTTGACGGGCTCAGTCAATACACGTGTCACGGGCATGAAGGCATTTGCGGCCGGTGCCTATCAAGAGCGCTATGTGCATTATGGCGTGCGCGAGCATGGCATGGCGGCGGCCATGAACGGCATGGCGTTGCATGGCGGTGTCATCCCCTATTCAGGCACTTTCCTGG
>JBEINE010000120.1:0-9379 GCA_040378245.1 Hyphomonadaceae bacterium
ACACAGTCTTGAGGCCCTTGTCATGAATTTTGTTCGGCCTAAGGTGGTGTAGGGAGTTTTCGCTCGCATGACGGAAAAAACACAACCTTACAGTCTATGGTCCCGGGGTTTGGGCTGGGCGATTGCCGCTGCTGCATCAGCCAACGCCGTCTTGGGTTCAACAATGCCTAGAACCTCGAAAGAGTTACCCCTTCGTGCTGAGTTGCGTGAGATACATATGTGGCTTGGCCTTTTGTTATTATTGTTGGTCGGCGCTCGGTTAGCGATGTGGTTCAAAGAAGGCAGGGTAGTAGCTCCTCAAGGCATGCCCCGTTCAGTTCACGCGCAAGGGCGACTACTTGCATTTACCGTGTATTTGTCCCTTTTCATTGGGGGCCTGTTGGGCATCGGCTTTGCGTGGGGGTCAGGATACAAGCCGCCGGTTATTCCAATGGCGTTTGCCGACAATTATTATCTTTGGAAATTTACTGGCTACTTCCATTCAGGCGTTAGTTTCACATTTTTGTTGATCAATCTAACAGGCGTGATTTTCGCAACTTACGTGGTCTTTCGCTACAAAATAGGTTGGCTGCAAGCCCTGCCCGAGCCGCTCATCATTCAGTTTTTCCTTGGTCTTGTCAGTACCTTTTATGCGCTGATCAACACGGGCTTTTCAAAGGCCCCAGGTGCCCAGATTTTAGTGTGCGTGGCTATCTTGGTTTGGGGCTTGTCAGTTTGGCGTCGCCGAGTTCCAAACAATCTGGCCACGGCATGAGGAAGCGGTATTATGGCACGTGATCTAACCAAATATAGCCTCGTCTCCCGTATTTGGCATACGGTTTTGATCGCGGGGCTCATTGGTGTGGGCGCTTCTATGCCCTATATCGCCTTCAAGGTGAAACCGTTTCCAACCGGAAACTCTGGGCCAGCGGCTCCCAAGGGGGTTTACTCGCATGCTATCATTGCAAAACTGATAGCCTTGCCAACGTCGCCATTTGAAGCGGATGTAGAGGCGCGTGTCTATAAATGGTGCGGATTTTGTCACACAATGACCAAAAATGGCGAGCATTTGTTGGGTCCCAATCTTTACGGCATCTTTGGTCAGCGTGCCGGAACGGTTCCCAATTTTGTCAATTATTCGCCTGCGATGATCGCTGCACGTGATCGAGGCTTGATTTGGAATGATGAGACAATCTCGGCCTATATCGCCAACCCAGACACTTTTATGCCCGGAACCAATATGGCAATTTCAATTGGTCCCATCCCCGATCCCGCAACCCGCGCCGCAGTGATCAACCTGTTAAAGCGCGACACAATGGGCGATAGTGCCACTCTAAAAGAGGTCCCAAAACTATGAGCGATGACAATAAAGCCCAAGCAACGCCCGATCTTGCGCGGCGCAATTTGATTGTCGGAGCGGGCTTGTCTGTGGCCGCTGCTGCGGCTTTACAGGCGACATCAGCGGTCGCCCAACAGGCCCCCGCTGTGCCGCCACCAGTAACACCTCCAAACGCTGTTCCCCCTCAAACGACAGCTGGGTTATCCGCGCCGTTGCCGCCGCGCGAAAAGCTGGGTGGACCCGGTGAGCTTCGTGGCCCTTCGCCAATTCGTGGTACAGGCCAAAATGCGAATGATCCAACTTTGTTGCGCGGGCCCTATCTCGATCTCACTACCCCGCGTGGGAACCGTGAAGCCTATGCGCGTTTGATGGCTAATCTGGACATGACCAAAACCAAATATGGCTGGTATTCGGGTGTCGTGTTGGGGGTACGGCCGGGTGAAGCAGTGCGAGATTTGGTTGGCTTTTGCGGCTTTTCCTGTGCCAAACTTCTACCAAATGACGGTCCAGATGGCGGCTATAAAAAGGTACTTGTCGAAGTTGGTTATTATACTGACTTGCGCAGCGGAGAAATCATTGAAGAATGGCGCAACCCGTACTTCAACGAGACGGTCAAAATTGTTCCGATTGCCAATGATCCATTCAATCATACGATCACAGACTTTCGGCCCGAGGCGCCAACCTATGGCGGGCTAAACCAAGTGCGGCGGGAGCGGACACCCTTTATCCTGCCGTTCACCCGGCGCGGCTCGACGCTTAATCTGTTCTCGAGCATTAACTTATTCTACCCATCGGCTCTGCGGCCTGCGATCTGGCGTCGCGAGAACGGAAATCCGATGGCACAGGTAACTGAGGCTTTTTCCTATCAAATCCCTTGGGCGGATATGCAAGACAGACGCAAAACGTCAGTGGAGTACACCGGAACTTGGAACCGCATCACGCCCTGGTTGCCTTGGATGTTGATGGGGACAACGCCAGGAAATTGCAATTATACCGCGTTCATGGGCGCTTATGACGATATCAACCGCATTGATCGGCGCGTTCTCGATTATACCGCCAAGAATTTCCCGAAATTCCTGGAAGCACCCGAAAGGTGGACCGAACCGTCGCACTCCTCATTGGAATGGTATTCGCGGTCACAATATCCAGCGCCCGTCGCAGAGGGGCAATCTTTGTCTGCACCACCTCCCGAATTGCCGGCTTGGATGCGGGGTGGTGGAGCCGGCGGGCGTCCACCGGCGTAACGCGGCACGTCTTCAGACCTGTACGCCTACTGCGTCATAACGGTAGTAGCCTAGTGTCTCTTCGTCGCGAACAGGGCCTTTGGCGTAATTGCCTGCTTCTTCAGCTTGCAGTCTGTCAGCAATAGAGCTTGCCTCAATTTGGGTTTCATCACAGCGGGGCTTTCGCAATGCTTGATAGCGGGCCAGAGCGGCGTCAACATCACTTATCTCTGTCAGGCAACGCGCCAAGATAAGTCCATCCTCAACGCTCATCGCCGCTCCTTGGCCAAGGAAAGGGACCATCGCATGGGCGGCATCACCTAACAACGTTACGCGCCCTTTGACCCAAGTTGATAAGGGATCACGCGCATAGAGTGCCCATTTGAACACCCCATCTTCTGGACTTGCTTTGAGCGTTTCGTGCACCACTTCGTGCCAACCTGCAAAAAGGGCTAAAGGGTCCCCAATTTCGGAGCGACTTGACCAAGACTCATTCTTCCAGCCAGTTTGACGGGCGAAAGCAGCATAATTCCACGCCGTTCCCTGCCGCACAGGATAGCGCATGAACAGCTTTCCTGGTCCGATGAATAGGCCGGGGATTGCTTTGGCAATGTGATCAGGTAGGTCAGCCGTTGGAACAAGCGCCCGCCACGCAACATGTCCCGTAAAGCGGGCTAATCCGGTCTCAAAAAGTGCGGCACGCACTGCAGAGCGAACGCCGTCAGCCCCCACAATAACATCACCCGTCAGTGTCGAGCCATCTTCAAATGTTACAATTGCGTTTGTACCGGATGTCATAACATGGGTCGCAGTTTTCCCAAGTAAGATGCAGTCAGGATCGTGATCCAGCACCGCTTTTGTCAGCATGGCATGCAGGTCTGCACGGTGAACGTGACCGTAAGGGAAGCCATAGGTCTCTATCGCCACCCTTCCGCGCGGCTTTCCGACCAAAATGTCACCACTTTGCCAATGACGAATATGCTGAACTTCAGGTACTAACAAGATGTTTGCCAGCTCATCTTCGAGGCCCAAGTGATAAAGTATCCGGGTGAGGTTAGGTGTTAACGTCAGGCCCGCACCAATTTCGCCCAGTTGGGTTGCTTGCTCGGCCAGCACAACGCGGATACCGCGCATTTGCAGCGCGCGGGCGGCTGTCAAGCCACCAATACCGGCACCAACGATGACAACATTAGGGCTTGTCATGGCTTACTTTCGACTTTGATCCTAAAGCCTAAATGCGCATCGGCAGCATATTCTTTAGGATATTTGCCAAGGCCTAGGAACATTAGTGCGCCTAAAACAAACATCACAGCCGCAGCATAAAGAATTGGGTCATAGGACTTAAAACGGTCAAATACATTGCCAAACAAAGGTGCGGCCAAGCCTGATGCCAGTCCAAAACCAATGAATTGAACCGAATATAGTTGCGCATAGGATTTCATGCCAAAATAACGGCTAATCACAAAGGCGATCAAGTCAAACTCCGCCCCTGCAGCAAGGCCCACAAGAGCGGCAGCGGTCACCAAAGCCCAAATAGGCGCCGTACCAGTGGCCAAGATGATGCACGAAATTGCAGGAACAGATAAGAATACAAAAGCAACAATGGGTGCCCAAATCCGGTCAAGCAAAAATCCAGCTATAATGCGACCAGCAATCACCGATAGTCCGATCATCGATACGGCTATGGCGGCAGTCGGTCGATCCAGTCCGTCAGACATAAGGATTGGGAACATGTTGGAGATAAGCCCACCCACGCCTACCGATACCAACACAATAGCAAACCACATCAGCCAAAACCGCCCGGTTTTGATCGCTTGGCCCAATGTTAGGCCGGGAATTTCTTGCGTCCCCGGCGCTGCCAGCTTGGACAAAGGCGGGTCACGAAACAGCATAAACACTGCGGGCAAGGCAATCAGTGCTGGGAGTGCGGCCAGCACAAGATAGGCAGTCCGCCAGCCATAAGCGTCAATCGCCCAATTGGATAAAGGGGGCGCAATAAAGCCTGTTAGGCCCGACCCCATAAGCGCTAAGCCCAGCGCCATACCCCGGCCCTTGTTGAACCAACCATTGACAGCACGGCTCCAGGTGATGGCCAATGTCCCCGCGCCCACAACCGACATAACGGCCCAGGTTGCATAGAAGGTCACGATGTTTGAGGTAATCTGGCTCAACATAGCAAAGCTGATCGCATAAAGTAGCAATGAAATCAGCGCGATGGAGCGTGAGCCAAACTTATCGGTTAACCATCCGATCACGGGGGCCATTAGCACCGTACCCAGCGGCATAAACGCGATCGCGGTTTGAACCTGACCTACGCTCCAGCCAAACTCTTTGCCAAGCGGCTCAACGAATGTGCCGTTGGTATAAAAGCTAAGCGCCGATAAACCCAAACCAAAACCAATGGTAGCCGAAACCACAATGGGCCAACCTTGAGCAAATTCTTCTCGCGCTGTTGGTGTCGTGGGTCGTGCGCTCAAGTCCGTCATAAGTTCCCCCAAACCGCGTCAGCGCTGCGCGCAAACGATGAGTAGTCAGTTGACCGCATAAATCGTAAAAGCACAACACATTGATATACCCAATGCTCGACGCGCGGATAGCGCACTTGAAAGATCGGACGATCTCGTGCGTCTTTGTTAGCTTCAACTCTTAACCTTGGAGCCCACTATGCCCTTTGATTTGATCGCGCCAGAACCTCAAACCGACCTTGCCAAGGCCTTCCTTGCGCGCCAAACACATCATTTGTTTGTTAATGGTAAACACGTCCCAGCCCAAGATGGAGCAACTTTTGAAACCCTTGATCCTGCTACTGGCAAGGTCATCGGACACGTAGCGCGAGGGCAAAAAGCCGATGTGGACGCAGCAGTTCTAGCTGCGCGGGCAGCTTTAGAAACCGGCCCTTGGGCGAGCATGACGCCGGGCGCGCGCGGACAGTTGTTATGGAAAGTGGCTCAGCTATTAGAGTCGCGCATTGACGCGTTTGCAGAGATTGAAACCTTAGACCAAGGTAAGCCGTTGTTTGTTGGTCGCTGGGCGGAAATTCCAGGAGCCATTGAACAATTTCGCTTTTTCGGTGGACAAGCCTCAAAGATCACGGGATCAACAATTCCGACAGGCGTTACCTATCAACCCCAAGGCAAACAAGTATTTGCTTACACAGTGAAAGAACCCGTTGGTGTGGTGGGGGCAATTGTGCCGTGGAATGCGCCATTGGTCTTAACCGCGATGAAGCTGGCTCCCGCTTTGGCCGCTGGTTGTACCGTGGTGCTCAAGCCTGCGGAAAATACATCGCTGAGTGCTTTGATGTTGGCGGAGCTTTTTGCCGAAGCAGGTTTTCCTGATGGTGTGCTCAATGTGGTAACAGGTTTTGGGGCCGAAGCTGGCGGGGAATTGAGCCGCCATCACGGCGTCGATAAAGTGGCTTTTACAGGTTCCACAAGTACAGGGCGTGCCATTCTGGATGCCGCCAAAGGCAATCTCAAGCGGGTTAGCTTAGAGCTAGGCGGGAAAAGCCCTGTTATCATTATGCCAGATGCCGACTTGGAGTTGGCAATACAAGGTGCTGCCGCTGCGATCTTTTTCAACGCGGGCCAAGTTTGCGTGGCGGGTTCGAGGCTTTATGTGCATGCGTCTGTTTTTGACAAGGTGATGGAGGGTGTGGTCGCCATCGCATCCTCTATGAAGTTAGGACATGGGCTGGATCAAACTACGCAAATGGGTCCACTTGTCTCCCAACTTCAGGCCGACAAGGTGGCTACTTACTTGTCAGACGGTAAAAGGGCAGGGGCGAGCACACTGGTCGGCGGCGAGCAGTTTGGACCCAATGGCACATTCATTTCGCCCACCGTCGTCACGGGAATAAAGGCCGATATGGCCATCGTTAAAGAAGAAATATTTGGTCCGGTTGTGGTCGCGGCTCCATTTGACGATGTCGACGCAGTTATCGGCTGGGCAAATGATAGCGACTATGGCCTCGCTGCTAGTGTGTGGACACAAAATCTGTCACACGCTCATAGGTTGGCTGGGCGGATCAAAGCTGGCACAGTCTGGATCAATACTCACGCTATGTACGATTGCACATTGCCCATAGGTGGCATCAAACAATCAGGGTGGGGTCGCGATTCTGGTGCAGACGCCGTTGAGAATTATCTTGAAGTCAAAACTGTCTGCGCTGTGATATGAAGCGGGGCTATTTTGATGGGCCGTGGGGCCAAGTTCATTATCGTCGGTTTGGTGCAGGTGTGCCCACAATTTTGCTGCATCAGTCGCCTCTATCTTCGGCGCAGTTTGATTCAGCGGTACCATTTTTAAGTAAAGCAGGGCTTGATTGTGTCGCGCTAGATTTGCCCGGCATGGGTATGTCTGACCCTGTACCAAGCGGCGCTAAGCTGGATGATTTTGTTGCGATTATTCCAGCCGCTTTGGCCCATTTTGGCTGGAGCAAAACCCATTTTATTGGTCATCATACCGGTGCATCTTTAGCTGCGCGCTATGCCGCCCAAGAGCCAGCCAAAGTTGATCGCCTTATCCTCAATGGTGTTGCGCTTTTGAGTGAACAAGAGCGTGCTTTTTTTGCGACTTTTGAGTTTGGGCCGACCCAAATTGCCGCTGACGGCACACATTTGGTTCAAGCGTGGACGGCACGGTTAAAAGCGACGCCAGGCTGGTCGGATTTGGACGCTATGCACCGCTACACAATGGAAGGGCTCATGAGGGGGAGGACCTCGTGGATGGCATTTCCTGCGGTCATTGGTCATGATTTGACGCCAGATATCATGGCACTGACGGTGCCGACATTGTTCTTTACTAACACAACAGAAGACTTATACGAGGCGACTCAGCGCGCGTCTGCTTTGCGCCCTGACTTTGCTTATCGCGCACTCGAAGGCGGCACGCATGATATTATTGATGAACAGCCAGAAGCATGGGCAAATATCGTTATTGATTTTTTGCGGAGCTGATCCGTTTACCTAGTATCTAGCCAGATATGAATGAGTGGCCTAAGTCAATGTGATGTTGCCATTTTCGAACCTGTTACAATATGGCCCCGCCCAAACCGACTGGCCATTCTACGGCCTAATTGACGATGTGCGTCCAGCACTCAGAGCCATGTTTGAGGCCGGTCAGAGTGGCGCTTTGGTCACCCTTATTGGTGTGGATGGACCAAGCCCCCGCGGTATCGGCGCGCACATGCTGGTGGACCAGACTGGCAGGGCTGCGGGCTATATCTCTGGAGGCTGCGTTGAGGGTAGTCTGGCGTTATTGGCTCAAGAGGTCATCGCGACGGGCCAAGCCAAGAGCTATGTGTTCGGCAAAAATAGCCCGTTCAAGGACATTAGCCTCATTTGCGGAAGCCAGATTGAAGTTATTATTGAAAGAGCCCAGCCCAAAGACCAGAGCTTTCAAGCTTTGCTGGTCGCCTCCCAAAACCGCCGAATATTCTTGCGCAAAACAGCTCCTGATCAAAACGACCAGACATATTTGGTGTCCTATCAACCAAGCTATCGATTCGTTATTGTTGGCCATGACCCTGTGGCGCTAGCGTGTTGTCATCTGGCCAAGACAATGGGCTTTGAGACCATATTGGTGCGCGATAAGGGCCCAGAGCAAAGTATGCAGGGACTGGCCGACGCTTATTTTCGCCAATCCATTGGCGACGCATTGTCAACCGTACAGCTGGATGAATGGACGGCCATAGTGACCACGACTCACGATCTTGATCAAGACCATGAAGCCTTGGTTCTAGGTCTAAGTTCCAACGCTTTTTATGTCGGCGCACTTGGATCTAAACGGCGGCTCGATGACAGGATCGCAAAGTTGACCACGAGTGGCCTATCAAACGACGTTATCAGCAGGCTTCATGCCCCAGTTGGTCTTGCCCTTGGTGCCGCTACGCCGTTTGAGATCGCAATCTCAATTCTTGCCGACGTGATACGCGCACGACGATTGCCGCCGCAATGAGCGATGCGCAGATCGGTATTTTGGTGATGGCGGCGGGCTTATCCTCGCGATTAAACGGCCCCAACAAACTTTTGGCTCTATGGCAAGGTAAGCCCCTTGTTGCGCATACAATCGGTTTGGCTCAATCCATCTGCGTTAAACGAAGGGCTATCGTGCTTCATCGCGATAAAGAGCTTGTACTAGAGCTGTTGGACGAGGCTGCTAATTGGATCATGCTAGAAAATGAATGCCCCCAGCTTGGATTTTCCAGCTCGCTCCAGCTTGGACTGCAAGCTCTAAAAGATTACGAGGCTGTGTTGGTCATGTTGGGTGATATGCCTGATGTGTCGCTTGATACACTGCAGGGACTTGTTGAAAGCTGGCATAGCGAAGCATTTGCTGTTGTTCCGCGGTTTAGGGGCCAGTGGGGAAATCCAGTGCTGTTGGCGCGCGCGGCTATGGATGCTTGTTCAGGTCTGACGGGTGATCAAGGGGCTAAAAAACTGCTATTGGCACACCAACAAGACGTGATACTTTTGGATACGCTTGATCCAAATATCTTGCGCGATTTTGATCATGAGCAAGACTTTTCGTGAATGTGATTGAGAGGCTTTGAGTTGATTTGAGTGTCGCGATTTAAGCTCATAAATTCGACCAAGGCCCCTTCGCCCATACTCGCCTGATTTGGCGGTAACCTCACCAACGCGTTGGCAGTTTGGAAGACGCTTAAAAGCGACGAATCTTGGTCTTCACAAGGGCTGATCCAGTTTTGGCCTGTATCATCGACATGGATTACAGCGCGAAGATAATGTTCACGTGGGCCGTTGGCGGGCAGGGTTCTCGACAATTTAGCGTATTTGAAAGCCGGGAAGGCGGGTGAACTTTGGTTCGCCAGTACGGC
>JBEINE010000132.1:0-8133 GCA_040378245.1 Hyphomonadaceae bacterium
CGAGATAGACTAAGGGCTTCCCATGCACGTGACGCGACAAGATGGGAAAGTCCGCGCGCAGGGCGTGAATGTCGAAACCGCTCATCCGACTAGTCCAATCTTAGTTTGCCACTCAGCATAAGTTTTTCGTGAACCCTTTAGGCGCCATTCCGTCCGGCCATTGCTATTGCGATCCAAGACGACAGCCGCTGCGGCAGAGGGACTGGTGAACGCGTAGTCCTGCGCGAATTCCCAGAATGATGAGTCAGGTGGACCGGGAACAATTGTTCTATCTAGAATTAGACTGTCTTTCAGTGATTTGTAAGATTGCTGAACAAAGCCTGTATCCTTCAGTACTTGTGACCCCGCCAAAACGATGAACTCGCCGTCCCTTTCTATTGCCTCAGCGCTTATACCAGATTTGTGTTGTATTTCGAATTTTTCTATGCGTTGCTCATCCTTAAGCACCGCCGCCGAGGCGTTCGCAACAACTTGGGTAGCGGCTGGCCGAAGCATTTCCAACCCAATAACAGGCAATATTACTCGGAGGTTTGCCAAAAAAGCTTCCATGTTAGCTTTTCCAGATTCTGGCAGCCGCTTCTGATCAGCGGAGGGGGCATTTCCATTTTCGAGAACAACACGTCCAGATTGGGCTGCCAGTTCAATCATTCTAGCTTCAAGATAGCGAACGTCCCCTTTTGTTAAGGCATCATCGCTTGTTGTCACAATCAGCGCCGTTTCCCAAAAGTCCCGCTGATTGGCGCTTTGGGCAATCCGTTGCGAAACAATATCGGCTTCGCCGATGTATGCGCGGACCTTTCCAATTCCCATTAAGTCTGGACCAAATAGGACGTAAACGCCTGTTCGGTCAGCTTCGCTTCGTCTCAGCATCGCGCGAAATGCTGTTTGAGATGCAACAAGTACTTGGCCAGTCCAGCCGTGAATTGTTGCAATTCTCAATCCTGCTGGCGTTCCGTCAACAAGGTAAAGCTGAATAGTCCGGCCTACTGGAGCATCTAGTTCGCTCATAACGACGCCGCATCCATCCAAGCCTCAACCCGGCCAGACAGCCAATCCCGCGCGCCCTCATGGGTGATAATGTCCAATACTTCCGTCACGAAAGCCTGTACGAGAAGGGCGCGCGCTTGGACCAAAGGGATGCCGCGTTGGCGCATGTAAAACAGCGCGCTCTCATCAAGTGCACCGACCGTATTGCCATGCGCGCAAGCGACATCATCGGCATAAATCTCAAGCTCTGGCTTGGCGTCAACTTCAGCCCCTTCGCTGAGCATAAGGGCATGATGGTTCTGGCGCGCATCGGTTTTTTGGGCGGCGCGCTCAACCAAGATTTTGCCTTGAAAGACCCCACGCGCTTTGTCTTTAACGGCGCCCTTGAACAATTCGCGGGTCGTGCCGCCCTCTGCAGAATGAGTGATGCGGGTTGTGGCGTCGGCGTGGCCGTGGCCGGACAGCAGATAAGCGCCATCAATGCGGCAATGGGCCCCTTGGCCTTGCAGGGTCGCAAAGGTTTCAGCCCGCGCAAATCGGCCACCAAATGTCAGCGCGGTCGCCTCATAAAGGCCCCCAGCCGCAATCGTGACATGGGCGTGGACCAGATCAATCGCCGCTGATCCGCCGTCTTGTAGCGTGATGCGGGTCACTTTCGCGCCGCCCGCGACAACAATTTCCAGCAAGGCCGTGGATAGGCCCGATGTTGCAAGACCCGTATCCACTAAGGTGACCTCCACGCCCTCAGCTGCCTCAACGCGTATCCGCATTGGGCTACCTGGATGACGACGCAGAAAAATCGGCGCGGCCTGGCTTTCTGTGATGGTTAGCACCACAGTCTTAGGTGCAAGGGCGGCAGCGATGGCGGGAATTATGCCCGCGCCGTCCAATGGCTGGCTGCTTTCGGTCTCAATTGTCAGACCCGCGCCCTTGTCGCCCTCAATGCCTAGGCCATCAGGTGCAAAGTCTATGACCAAGGCGTCTTGCAGGCACTCAGGCACCATGCCCGCTGAGCCGTCCGCAGGGGGCAAGCCATCGGCCAAGGCGGCGCGCAAATCCGACCACTTGAACGCTTCAACGCGGCGGGTGGGCAGGCCGCCAATCCTTATCGCTGTGCGCGCGGCCTCGCCCACCTCACTTTCGGGCAATAAAGCCAGGAGCGCGGTCTCGCCAGCCGTCAATATGGGCGACACCAAGCCCATTAGGCGGCGTCCTTGTAGCGATCATAGCCATCAGCCTCTAGGGCCAAGGCCAATTCCGGCCCGCCGCTATCAACGATCTTGCCGCCAGCCAAAACGTGCACGCGGTCGGGCGTAATCAAGTCGAGCAATCGCTGATAATGGGTAATCACCAACATCGACCTGTCAGGACCGCGCAGCGCATTGACGCCTTCGGACACCACTCTAAGCGCATCAATATCGAGACCTGAATCGGTTTCATCCAAAATCATAAAGCGCGGTGCCAAAATCGCCATCTGGTAAATCTCCATCCGCTTTTTCTCGCCGCCTGAAAAGCCGACATTCAAAGGCCGCTTCATCATGTCAGGCGTGACGCCTAAACGTTTGGCGACATCGCGCGATAATTTCATAAAATCCGGCACGCTCATTTCGTCTTCACCGCGCGCTCTGCGCTGTGCATTCAGTGCCGTGCGCAAAAACGTCAGGGACGGGACGCCGGGGATTTCCAGCGGATATTGGAATGACAAGAACAAGCCTTTAGCCGCACGGTCTTCGGGTGCCAGCGCTAGTAGATCAATACCGTCCAAAGTCGCGGTGCCGCCCGTGACTTCATAGCCAGACCGCCCAGTCAGCGCATAAGACAAGGTGCTTTTGCCCGCCCCATTGGGGCCCATAATGGCGTGCACCTGCCCGGCCGGCACGTCCAACGTCAGGCCGTTAATGATGGTCTTGCCGTCAATGTCGACGATTAGATTTTTGATACTGAGCATGGTACGGGGCATGGTACGGGGCATGGCTTTCTTCGTTTTTGACACAATGGGTAAGAGCTGGTCGTCACGTTTTCTGTCGGGTATCACGGAATGCAACGATCTCAATGTCGTCTCCTCTAACACGATATATAGTGACTTTATGCCATTTTGGCAGGCTCCAGATCCGTGCTTGCCTGTCAGACTCCATTCGACCGGCCAAAGGTAGGATTGAGTTCGCCTTCGCAGCTTTAAAAATACCGCTGACTATCTTGTCGGAAGTGCCGCGGCGCTGCTCTTCTAAATAGGTCTTTGTTTGTTGGAGTGCGACGCGGGCATTATAGGTCCAATAGACACGCCTCATGCATGGGTGCGCCCAAAAATCTCTTCCATGACCTGCTCATGGGGAATAAGCTGCCCGGCATTAGCTTGCGCCAAGCCAATTCTGATTTCGGCAATATCTTCGGCACTCAAGCTCGGATCCCAGACCTCAATATCAGGCCGTGCCGCCGTCCGCGTAGCGATATCGGCCATCATGGTGGCGACATCCATGTCCACCGACTTTGCGTGCGCGGCCAGTTTTTCTGCAACTTCATCGGTCACTTCGATTGAGATCATGGCCATTAGGATTGTCCTGCACTCTATAGTCGCCCTGATACCCTATTTTCGGGCAGGCAACAAATGGTTAGTGGGCCGAGCTTTACTGGCTTGGAAAATGACCGGACCGTGCGATTGCATCGCGCATTTTGTCAACGCAAAAGCCGAAATTGGGCGCTAAAGCCAAGAGCGCGATGCAATCGCGCGGTCCGTTCAGGGACTTCTAATTCATCAAAACTGCAATAATGCCCGCACCTTGGCCTGCACATCAGCCAGATGCAAAGCACTGATTTTGCCCTTGTGAGTTGCGCGCCGTGCGCGCCAGTCAAGACTCTTAATCTGATCGGTTAGGACCACACTGGGCGGCTCGAAACTCACCGCAACTTCAAACACGTAGCCCTTAATCTTGGACGACATCGGACAGCAAATCATCATGCCACGCGCGCCATTATAGCTGGCAGGGGACAAAACCAATGCAGGCCGGTGTCCCGCTTGCTCATGCCCCGCTTGAGGATCAAAGTGCAGCCAGACAATATCGCCGACGTCAGGCACAAAATTGCCCTCTACCACACTTCACCACCCACAGGCGCGTCAAACTCTATCTCGTCGTGAAATGTATCAGGCGTCATGCGCGCCAACATCTCAGCCAAATCATAAACGGGTGCCACAACAGGCTCAATCACAATCCGCCCGCCTTCTTCGCGCATATCAACAATCTGGTCGAGTTGCAGCGCGCTTGAGGCCATAATCGCGGCGGGAATGCGTACCGAAGCACTATTACCCCACTTTTTCACTTGAACCAACATGGGGTGCCTCCGCGACCAATATCGTCATTATTGGTAGAGGTTTTTGCGACGCGTGTCAACATATGTAGATACAATTCGTGCGATGTTTAATTCCCAGAGGTTGAATTGAACGGAACGCGTGATTGCATCGCGCACTGTGTCGCCACACAAGAGTTAAGGATGGCTCGCTCAAGCTAAAAGCGCGATGCAATCGCGCGGTCCATTTAAGGAATTGCGCCACACAACCAACGCTGTAGCGTGCGCATCTAACGCTCAAAGCTACGCTTCCAGCTCCGAACGACATGGTCCAACTCACTTGACCAAGCACCCGAAAAATACTATGTCTGTCGCCATGAAAACCGTCATGAATGTAGCCGAGGCTAAGGCTAAACTCTCCCAATTGCTGGAACGCGCGGAGCGTGGCGAGGAGGTTGTGATTGCGCGAGCGGGCAAGGAGATTGTGCGTTTGGTTGTTGCCAACGCGCAAATAAAGGCAGGGCCGATCTTGGGTGCTTGGGCAGATCTGAATATTGACCTCGGCGATGACCCGTGTGCCCCCGATCCGATGAATTCGCTCTATAGCGAGCAGTCTTTGGAAGACGATGAAGCTGCCATAGACCCCGTCCCAGCCCGCTTTGCGCTGCTTAAAGCGCAGGGTCAAATATGACGGCTGGCCTTTTGCTGGATTCCAACGTGGTTTTGTTTGCGTTATTGCGGCCCGCACGCTTGAGCGTTACCGCAAGGGAGGCCATTGAGAACCCGGCTAACAAACGCTGGATAAGCGCGGCAACATGGTATGAGGTTGGATACAAAATCCAAATCGGCAAGCTGAAACTTCCACCTGACCGAGACCTAAACTTGGCCCTAAAATTATTGCAGGCCAGCGCATTGGCGATAACGCCCGACCACATGTCCCGTGCCGCAGGCTTACCCCTCGACAATCGCGACCCTTTTGACCGCATTTTGGCAGCTCAAGCGATAGAAGAGGGATTGCTTCTGGTGTCAGCGGACGAGAATCTTAACCCGCTTGGTGCACCTTTGCTTTGGTAAGTTAAGGGCTTGACGCGCTAACCGCGCGCAAAATCTCAATGCGGTTGCCGAATGGGTCATACAAAAACGCACGGATATAGCCGGGCAAATCATTGTCGTGCTTGACCTGATAACCCGCGGCCCCTGCGGCCGCAGCAAGCCCCATAACATCCTCGACTACAAACGCCACATGGGCTTTGTCATTGGCCCGAAAGTCAACCTCGACACCAAGATGAACCTTAACGTGCCCGCATTCATACCAAGCGCCACCCCGCGCAGCCATTGCGGCGGGCTTTTCCACTTGAGAGAGGCCTAACAATTTGCCGTAAAACAGATCGGCCAATGCTTCGCCACCAACTGGAATCGCAATTTGGACATGATCAATGGCTTGGATTATGCTCACCCCACACTCCCCTCCAAACTAATCGCCACCAGCTTTTGCGCCTCAACGGCAAACTCCATCGGTAAGGTCTTCGCGCGCCCGCGCTACCGCATCTAGTTCGTCTGTCGTTAGGTGAAGGGGCGGAAGCGCACTCTCATCACTCAAGGCAAAATCAGACATGCACTCTTGTAAAAACGCTTCAAGGCTCATATTCGATGACGCTGCTTGGCTGAGGAAATGCTCGGCGAGGTCATCGGGAAGGTTCAACGTAAGGGTGGTCATGATTGATTCTGTCTTGCGTCCTGCATTGAAAGCACTTTGACTTCATTTTCGGTCACAAGATAAGAAATCCTCTTGTGCCACTTAGTTAAACTTCTTACTCGGACATTCTCAAACGACGTGCCCCTGCCAAGGAAAGGACGCTTAGCAGCAGCGACAACCAACTCCAAAATATCCAACTCTGCCTGCCGAGCAGCATTTCTATTTCTAGGCCGCAACCACGCAAGGTAACTTTGGACTTCTTGTCGTGCCTCAATTGTCCAGACGATAAGCCTCATTCATCGCGCCATTTGGCTAGATCAGCCTGCATTTGTTCATGCGAGATAACGCGCCCGGCTTCAATATCCGCTAACCCACGTTCGATCCCCGCTATTTCCTCGGGTGAGAGCGGCATTGCATCAAGTCTGGCTTCGCCCTCAAGGCGTTCACCCAGCCAGTCACCGACAAGGTGGCTCAAGCTAACTTCCCGCGCGGCGGCTTCAGCTTTTAGCTTTGAAATAGTTTGGGGGGCAAGCTCGATGGTCATAGTGGTCATAGGGAATGCTCCATTGTCGCCTGGCAAGGCGCTTTGCGTTCTCACCAAGTCACATCGCTACTTTACGCTACATCATGGGCTTATCAAGACCGCCAAGAAAGAAGCTTTGTAACGGTTTAATTCGGCGCTTTGCTTACATTGAAGCCGTCCCGCAATTGTCTTTTGTCCGTTCATAAGACAAGCATCTTTTAGAGGCTCAGTCAGACCTATTCACAATAGAGACAGCCCTTTAGGACACGGACAGCCTGCGCCAAAGGGCGTGTATGACCTACTTTTTTCTTGTTTTAATTCGCATCATGTCACCGTTTTGAAAATTCAGGCATTACGTTATTCGTTTATTTACAAGAATGTTTTTCCTTGCCCAGTAGAATTAGACCACCCGGTTAAAAAATTCTCGACCCGCATCAAAAGTTCAGTTTGATGTTGAAAATCAAATTGAGAGTCGTTTCGGACTTTGTCACGTGCGCGCGCCACGCGCTCCAAAAACCTAGTTTTAAAAGTAGGATCACCTTCAGCTAAAGTATCTACTAAACACGCTGCTATAATTGCGAGACCCGACTTTTGTTGATCGACATGATCTTGGTCTTTATTGGACGACATTACGATTCTCCACGTTCACCCTTTGAACTCACCGCCGATAAAGGGATTCTGTCGAGGGAAAATACCAAAAGCTGTATCAGTCTACAATTTTTACCTGTTATTGCCTACATTACCGCCCAACCGAATTTGAAACACGATTATCATTCATGCGAGCAATTTCGGCTTTACCGATTTCACGATACACAGGTTTATCAAATTCACTTCTGAGTTCCTTGGCACGATCAAGTAACTCTTCGTATTGTTTGGGTGATCGCTTAACTCCATAAACCAAACAGACTTTTGATTGAGGTTCAAATGCCTCCACAAAACCTTGTATTGAAACCCATGAGTTTTGATAAATAAACCATCCATTGCTTAGATTTACTTCGGCAACTGAGTTTTGAGGAAAAAAGTCGCGAAATATGTCACCTAATTCTGTGCAATTGTAGATAGCAGACTCCGCAATATCCTGCTGTCTAACCCCTGACAGCATCATCATTGAAGATTGATTGATTATGCAGCCTTCATATGAAAGCGCCGCTCGAATTTTGTCTATTCTCTTTGCATCAGCAGAAGCTGATTTTGGGTAGGAGATATTGTCGACCCTAGCCCGGCAAATTTCGGTGGATTTGAATACGCATGCAGAGTTGAGCAATGCCATTCCTAATACTAAGATTACCCCCCTCACCCCACACTCCCCTCCAAACTAATCGCCACCAGTTTTTGCGCCTCAACCGCAAATTCCATTGGCAATTCCTGGAGCACTTCGCGGACAAAGCCATTGACCAAGAGTGCGACGGCGTCTTCGGGGGGCAGGCCCCTTTGGCGGCAATAGAAGAGTTGGTCTTCGGAAAGGCGTGTGGGTGTGGCCTCAGGTTCAAAGGTTGCGTGGGGTGTTTGGGCCTCGACATAGGGAACAGTTTTGGCGCCTCATTGATTGCAGATCAATATGCTATCGCATTTGGTGAAATTACGCGATCCGGAGGATTTGGCTTGGGCGTTGACGAGGCAGCGATAGTTATTATTGCTTTTGCCC
>JBEINE010000155.1:0-6979 GCA_040378245.1 Hyphomonadaceae bacterium
GGACCAAGGTCTATACCGTCTTTATTGATTCAAAAAAGCGGGATAAACAGACCCTAGCACCGTTTTGGGTAGGCCAACGCCGCCTTGGTCTAGTTCCATACTGAGCCAGTTCCATACTGAGCCAGTTCCATACTGAGCCAGTTCCATACTGAGTATGACACGCGCAAAGCTTGGCTGGTCGCTGGGCGCGGTGATCACATCAGTGTGCAAGATCAATTGGCTACCATCGGCATCAACAACCGCTTGGGCATTGTAGAGCATCTTGCGAAAATCTGTTTCAGATTTTACGCTGGCTGCTAGAGGCGCTCACCATTTCCTGGAATCAAGAAACGGCGTAGAAGTGGCTCTATTTCATACGTTTAGAGGGCAACTTCGCTTCCATGGAAACCCAACGCGCTCTAAAGGATTCGAATATCCCAATGTTAGGATGAATGCATGATTTTCTGGTTGCTTGCAGCGCTTTTAGGGCTGGCTCTGGCCAATACGATGCGCATGTATGCACGTATTGGGACACGATGGCCTCAGATTGGCCGTTTAGTGGCGGCGCGGGGTGTTGCTGCCCATGTGATTGAGCGCGGTGAGGGGCCACAGGTTCTGCTCCTGCATGGTGCGGCTTCCAACGCGCGAGAGCTTTTGACCGCTTTGGACGGGCGGCTTGATGGCCTAGCTTTGATCGCGCCTGACCGGCCGGGATTTGGCTATTCTGGGGTACCCAAAAACAGTCATCAGCTTGGCGTGCAAGCCGCTTTTCAGGCTGATATTGTCCAGGGCCTGGCGACAGGGCCTATTGTCGGGGTCGGGCATTCCTGGGGCTGTGGGGTTTTGCTGCGCTTGGCGCTTGATCGCCCCGATTTGGTCAAAGCGCTTGTGCTTCTCGCGCCAGCCTCTCACCCTTGGGAACAAAAATTCAACTTGATCAATAGATTAACTTGCATCCCGCTTTTGGGCGATCTATTGGTGTGGACAATGCCGGCCATTGTAGGCCCCCGCCTGATGCCCGCTGGCATTGCCAAAGGCTTTGCCCCCGGTCCCGTTAAGCCTGAAGACTATGCCAATATCGTGGGTACGCCTTTATTTTTGCGGGCCACCAGCTTCAAGGCCAATGCTGCGGATATGGAAGCCGGCTCACGCGAGATGGGCCTACAAGCGCCGCGTTACCCCAGCCTCACCTTGCCAGTCACTGTCATTTCTGGGCAGGGCGACGTCATTGTTTATAATGCCATACACGCTGCGGGCCTTGTACGTGACATCCCCCATGCTCGCAGCTACCGTGTGGAAGGTGCTGGCCATATGCCCCATTGGGTCGATCCTGATTTGGTCGCGGGCGTTATTCGCGCTTATGCAACCGATACTGCCTTGCCCGATAGTTTTGCCCAATTTCGTGCAGGCCCATGATTGCGCGCACAGGTTTGAGCGCTAGAACCAAACTAAGATTTCCAAGATTAAGGCGCCTGCCATGTATGATTCCGACGACGACACCCCGCTCACCGCGCCCCAAGCCCTGACCTCATCGTCTAAGGAGAAGTTGCGCCAGTTTGTTGCGCGCATCGAGACCCTAGAGACAGAAAAGAGCGAGTTGGCCGAGCAACTCAAAGAGGTGTATGGCGAAGCCAAAAGCCTTGGCTTTGATACCAAGGCGCTACGGGCGGTTGTTCGTTTGCGCAAGCAAAATGCCAATGACCGCGCTGAAGCCGAAATGATGCTGGACCTTTATCTTGAAGCGGTCGGTGAGATTTAAATGAGATATGCCGCGGCGCGTTGATCCGGGCCTGACCAAACGGGCCTTGGCGGCGCTCAAGCGTGCTGCGGTGAAAGCCGCCGCTAGTCCTGAAGGTCTCTCGCCATGGGAAGATGAATTTCTGACCTCACTTGATGAGCGCCTGACGAAATATGGTTCGGCATTTAGTGATCCTGACAAAGGTCAATTGAGTGCCCCACTCTCATTGCGCCAGGGCCTTAAGGTCCAACAGATCAGCAAAAAAGGTGAAGTCAGCGTCAGGAAACAAAACCTAGCCGAGGGTCGCCAAGATGCAAAGCCTCGCAAGATCGGCAAACCTTTGACACGCAAATCAGGCCTTATGTCAAAAGGGTTTAAGCCTAAGACGAGGCGCTAAAAACCACAGCCGTTTAAATGTACATCCAATTGGCGTGCCTGCGTCTGAATACGCGTGGCAAGGGCGCGTGCGCTTTCAGGTGCTCCGCGGCGAAAGCCAGCTTCACCCACTTTATAGGCAAGATAATGCGCGAACACATTGTTGCGCGGTGCGCCAATGCGTGGCTCCATCGTGGCAAAATGCCAGCCGATAAAATCGGTCGCCAGCGCAAAATCCGTGCGACTACCTGATGCTTGGCCCGTTTCGCGCAAATACCAATTCCAAGTTGTGAGTCTGGCCTGCGCATAGCCGAAATTGCGCATTGGATTGGGGCCAGTTGCACCCTGTCCGCGCGCATCGGCTTTAAATCGGCTCTCATGATCGATGATGGCCAATATGATGCTTGGCTTGACTTGCCACTTTTCCTGCGTCGCCCTCAGGCTTTCCTGCCAGCTAGGGTTTTTGGCTATGAGGCCGCACATATCAGCCGTTTGTGCCTTGACGGCACCCGGGGACATGATGACGGCGAGCGCCAAGGCCATCAGGCCGGATAATGCCCGCATCATCTGCTATCCCCACAGAGCGGGCAAGCCTCGTCTCGCGCCAAAGTGACCGTGCGGCTCGTCGCATTGAGCCCGTCATATAACATCAAGCGCCCAACAAGCGGTTGCCCCGCTTTGGCGATCAGCTTTATGGCCTCCAACGCCATCATGGTGCCGATCACGCCCGTCAGCGCCCCCACAATGCCCATGGCTGCGCAGCTTTCCCCGTCGGGCGGCATGATTGGCACAAGGCATTGATAGCATGGCTTGCGCCCCTCTTTGGGCAGGGCCTTGGTCAGACCTGAGGCGAACACCCCCACCTGCCCCTCCCATCGACCGACAGCGCCCGATACCAAAGGCAGGCCCAGATTATGGCAGGCGCGATTGACGTCAAACCGCGTCTGAAAGCTGTCCGTGCCATCCAGCACAACGTCTGCGCCCGCGATGAGACGCTCAGCATTGCTGGCATCCAAGCGCTCGACAATGGCCTCCACGTTGATGTCGGGGTCGAGTGCTTTCAGCGCTGCCTGACCGGCGCGGGCCTTATCAATTCCTACCTCAGCGGTACGGAACAGGATTTGGCGTTGTAGATTAGAAAGCTCCACCTGATCGGGATCAATCAAGCTGATATGCCCAATTCCCGCCGCCGCCAGATAAAGCGCCGCCACAGCCCCAAGACCGCCGGCGCCAACAAGGGCGACACTGGCGTTCGCTAGACGCATTTGTCCGGGCCCGCCAATTTCTTTGAGCAGGATATGGCGCGCATGGCGATCCAGTCTGACGGGCTGAGATGTCATGGGGTCCGTGATCGCATTGCCCCAGCAGGGGCGCAAGGCATGGGCGCAGGACGACAGCGTGCCTATGGACACTCGTCCTCGTTGCGGCTGTCGTCTTGTTGGGCCAAAAAGGCTGCCAAGCGCACATCAATATCGGCGAGCATTTGGGCGCGCTTGGCCCGATCAGCTTTGTGTCGTTCATCTGGGGTCGCGTCATCGAGCCAAGCCATTTTGGCGAGCCGTTCGATGATATCGACAAAGGTCTTGGCGTCACTGGCTTTGCCCGTTTCAATGGCCTCCAGCAGGCGGTGCTTTAAAAGGGCGACAAGTGCGCGGCTATTGAGGGGCACGGGCGGGGGCTCAAAAACATCATCAGACATGGGAAGATTATCGTGCACATCTTCTGGCGTCGGATAGAATCGTTGCACATATTGAAAGCACCTAACTTGGAATCTTCATCATGGGCCACGGCGAACAGCAATATCTCGATCTTATGTCTCACCTCTTGTCTAGCGGCGATGAGCGTATGGACCGGACGGGCGTGGGCACGCGCTCGCTTTTTGGGGCGAGTTTGCGGTTCAATCTGGCCGATGGGACCGCACCAATCCTCACGACCAAGCGGGTTTTCTGGAAACTGCCGATCCGCGAGATGCTGTGGTTTTTGACCGGCAACACCAATATCCAGCCTTTGTTGCGCCAGAATGTTGATATCTGGACCGATTGGCCGCTGGCCAAATATCGTGAGCAAACCGGTGAGGCGATCAGCCAAAAGGCCTTTGAAGCCCGCATTGTTGAAGATGATGATTTTGCCGCCCGCTGGGGTGAGCTTGGCCCTGTCTATGGCAAGCAATGGCGGCGCTGGTTGGGTCCTGATGGGATTGAGCATGACCAGATTGGTAACGTTTTAAACCAGCTTAAAACCAATCCATCAAGTCGGCGCATGCTGTTTCATGGTTGGAATCCAGGTGAGCTTAACGCTATGGCCTTACCGCCCTGTCATATGGTTTATCAATATCATGTCAGTTCTGACGGTCGGCTCAACAGTCTGCTCTACCAGCGGTCCTGCGATTTTCTATTGGGCGCGCCTTTTAACTTTGTTGGTGCCTGCGCGCTTCAAATGATGCTGGCGCAACAAGCGGGTCTAGCGCTGGGTGAGTTTGTCTGGTTTGGCGGGGACGTGCATCTCTATCTCAATCATCTTGAACAAGCGCGCACCCAAATAACCCGCGACCCTCGCCCTTTCCCGACAATGAAACTGACCCGCCACCCAGCCAGCATTGATGATTATAAGATCGAGGATTTTCTCGTCGAAAGCTATGATCCCCACCCGACCATTAGAGCGCCCGTAGCGGTTTAGAAACACGCACCGGGCTTGGGATGCGCCCTACGGCTGCACAACCGGCTTTGGATCCCTCATCGGGCAGCACCCGACCTAAGTTGCAAATTAATAATAATAAAATCGTAGATACTTGTTTGCATCCAGTCCTACGTCTATATTGGACGCACGTGTTTTCTTTAACCCAGCGGCCTTTTCCCTTGCATATTTGAAGGCGCTGAAAGTCGAAGTGGAAAACAGAAATGACTAGCCGCAAAAAACCGACGGATTGGTACAAACGCTTCAATAACGCCAAGGCCCCCCATGTCGTTACCCTTGAGAGCGACTATGCTGGTTTTAAGGTCGGCATGACAATGCTGATATCGTCGCCCAGCGAGATCGCAAGTTACGTGTCGCGAATCCCTCATGGCGAGACCGCGACAATCGCACGATTACGAACAGATTTAGCGCGTCGTGCCAATGCTGATGCCGCGTGCCCAGTTTCCACCTCTATCTTTTTGAGAGTTGTCGCTGAAGTGGGACTGGCCGACATGGCAAATGGTAAAAGCATCGCTGATGTTGTCCCGTTTTGGCGGGTTATCGAGCCAAGCTCCAAGCTAGCGGCCAAGCTGTCATGCGGACGCGACGGAATCGAACACCTCTTAAGCCTTGATGGCTATGCAGTGGCACCTGTAGGCTAAGCTAGCCGCCTGTCGTTCAACTCGGGCTCTGATTTGAAGTCCTATGCAACAAAAGCTCACCGACATCAGGCGATGGCACCTAGGGTCTGTCCCGTCTTCTTGGAATCAAAAAGGCAGGATAAACAGAGCCTAAAACAAATACCTCGACGCGCAACCTGGTTCTAACAGAACCAGACGCGCTTTAGGGTGGGTCGCCGGAAAGCCACCTGTGCGGGTCAATCGGCTCCAACGGGTCCCGCAATGGACCCCCAATCCTGTAGACCATGACGCTCTCGAGCGGCGTTCCCAATACGTAGCGGGTCAGCGTCACCACAGGCGTCACTTCGCCATAGAGCGCTTCAAGTTTGACCCGTTTGTCACGCCGCGCCTCGGCGACATAGAGGCCGGTGGCCGCGAGCCGCTCCCGGTCCGGCGCCGGCATCATCACATAGCGGATACGCTCGGTCAGCGGAATGACACGCAGGTCGGTGTGGCGCAGGCCATAGGCGAGCTGGCCAGTCATGCCATAACTGGTGGTTGCCACGTAGGCTGCACCTTCCTGGGCTGCAATCCGCTCGACATCAGCGGTGATTTCTGGCCATCCACGCAGCTGGAACGTCGGATCATTGCGGGCAAACCTGCCAGTAAGGGCGTCCACAGCATGCAATTGCACCACCAATCCCAGTGTCAGTCCGATAAAGATCGTGGCAAGGGCAAAGCCGCGCCAGATCCGCCCCGTCTGGCCGCTGATGAACACGGCCGCCATCACGCAGGCAGCCAGGAACAGCGGCGCCGGCCAGTTGCCCTCGACTCGCGAATGCAGCGAGTGGAACAAAAGATAGGCCAGGAACGGCAGCGAGGTCAGAAGCAGAATTCCGGCTGCCCCGTCCCCGTGACGTAGACGCCGCGCCAGCAGCACAGCACCGGCGCATGCAGGGACAAAGATCAGTGGATTGAGCAGGCCGGCAAAAGCGCCGATGAATTCGAAGATATACTTGACAGTCCAGCCGTCGCCCCGCACGGCACGGCCGAACTGCTTGTAGAACGAGGCCCAGTCGTGGGCGTGGTTCCAGACAAGCACAGGGGCGAACACGGCAATCGCCAGAGCGCCGCCCAGCCACAATTGCCAGCAGAGGAGCCAGCGCCGCGCCGAGGGAACGGCTATCAGCCAAAGCACGATGCCCGTACCAAGAAAGAGAGCGGAATATTTCGACAGGAGGCCGCACCCGGCGAACACGCCTACGGCAAGCCACCAGTTGGCCCGCTCGGAAACTTGCAGTTCCGCCAGAGCCCAAAGCGTCAGGGCCCAGAACAGCACCGAGGGTGCATCCGGCGTGATTAGGATCACGCCAACGCCGACCAGCAGCGTCGCGTTGAAAAACAGCGCCGAAAGGCCTGCGACCTTGCGGTCAAACAGGATATCCGCCGTCCGCCAAAGCGCCAGCGTTGCTACCGCCGCCGACAGCACCCCCATCAGCCGAAGGCCCAGCGCCGTGTCGCCGACAATTGTCTGGCCGAGCCAGATCCACCAGGCGACCATCGGCGGATGGTCATAGTAGCCGCTGGCCGGATA
>JBEINE010000054.1:0-15702 GCA_040378245.1 Hyphomonadaceae bacterium
CAACGCGTTCACACGCCGCCAAAATAAAGTGCGCCATGTCATTAGCCGGCAGCCAATCCCTCAAATCAGGCGGCAACAAAAATGCTTGATAACGGTCGTCAGAGATGAATTTAGACATCCCTCATCATTGCTGAATTGCGATTTATGCGACAGGCTGATCGCCCTGTGGCTTGGTCAGAAACTACATCTGCCAAAGTAGGCTGAGCGGTGCGCCCTGAATTTTTTCCTTAACCGGTGTGATCCTGTCGTGGTCGTGAAGAATAAGACCACGCACGAATTTGTCGCCAACGGCTTCTTGAAGTTTTTTGAGGCCGGTGAAATCCTTTAGGTTAAGCGTAGCTCCAGCTTTAACTTCGATGCCAACAATACGGCCTCGGCTGTCCTCTATTACCATGTCAACTTCATATCCATCTTTGGTGCGAAAATGAGAGATCGTCGCGCGCGTTTTGCTCCATGTCAGTTGCTTCATCACTTCAGAGACAGCAAAACACTCAGCAATGGCCCCGAGCCGTGAGCGATCTAGACCAAAATCGTCGCTCGTTTCGCCTCGCAATGCTGTTAGAAGCCCAGTATCAATAAAGTGTGTTTTAGGTGTCTTTAGCAGGCGCAGAAGTTTATTCGAATGCCAAGCGGGGGTAATACGAAGCAAGTACAGGCGCTCGAGGATATTGATATATTTCTGTGCTGTTGGAATCGTTACCGACATCGGGCCAGCAAGGTGTTCTGCCACCGTAAGTTGGCTAACATGTTCTGCGAGCATGCCCATAAGGCGCGGCATTTGACCCAATTGCTCAATGTTGGCTACGTTTTGGACGTCGCGATCTAAAATAAGCGCCAAATAGTCACGCAGCCACTCATGGCGTCGATCTGCATCCGCTCGGCGCACCGCTTCGGGGTACCCACCTACCATCATGGCGTCGATTAGGGGTTTGCCGTAAACGGCCTTTCCAGACCAATCAGGCCTCTCCCCGCCAAACAGACGATCTATTAGATTTCCTGGTGCCCCCAATATCTCCGCTTGCGCAAATGGGAGGAGCGTCACAAGCGCGATCCGACCTGCTAATGAATCGCCAATTGTTGGTAACGCCATGACATTGGTTGATCCGGTCAACAAAAAGCGACCGGGCCTTGGATCGTTATCCACGCTTTCCTTGATCGCCAGCATGAGCTCAGGCGCGCGCTGAATTTCATCAATGATTGCCATATTCAAAGAGCGGATAAATCCGGTGGGATCTGATCGAACTGCGGCCAGCGTTGCTGCATCGTCGAGAGTGTAATACTTGCGCACGTCAGTCTCGAAGGTCCGAACAAGTGTGGATTTTCCCGCTTGTCGCGGTCCCGTGATAAGCACAACGCGCGTGTCAGTTAGCGCTGTTGCAACCTTGCTGGTTACGCGCCTGTGAATATTGTTCTTGGCGAGAAGGGACGGGCTATCGGACATAGACTCGGCTACTCTGAAATGTGAAGGCGACCATTATAAATTCACTAGCCGACTAAAGTCAAATATAAAATGACTCCGATGGTCGCCATTATAATTTTACGCTAGGGTCTGTCCCGTCTTTTTTGAATCAAAATAGCGGGATAAACAGACCCTAAATTGGGCTGTGAACTCTTAAAGGGGATTCTCAGATTGGTTGACTTCTGATCCAAGGTTTCGTTAGGGAGACCTGTGATGAGCCGATATGAAATGAGTGAGTTTGAGTGGCGGATTATTGAGCCACTTTTGCCGAATAAGCCCCGCGGTGTCGCCAGAGTTGACGATCGTCGGGTGTTGAACGGGATATTTTGGATATTGCGGTCTGGTTCGCCTTGGCGCGATTTGCACGGTCGATATGGCCCCCACTAAACCTGCTACAACCGCTTTCGCCGCTGGATCCAAGCTGGGGTTTGGGATCGGATTATGGATGCGATTACAGACGCTTACGGTGGAGATATCCGCATGATTGATGGCACATGGGTGCGCGTTCATCACTCTGCAGCTACGCTAAAAAAACCGACTAGATCGTTGTTTCCGACGAAGTCGGGGCGGTCTTACTACAAAAATCCATGCTTTGACCGACGATATTGGCTTGCCAGTCCAGCTCTCCATCACGCCGGGCCAGACCCACGATATTCAAGCCGCAGCATTGCTGAGCGATCTCAAAAAGGGCCAAATCGTTTTGGCAGATCTCGCCTATGATGCCGATTGGCTACGCGCGATGGTCAGCGAAAAAGGGGCTTGGGCCAACATCCCGCCAAAATCTAACCGCAAATCAAGCCTTGGTGAGGTGGACCCCATGAGTTCATAGGCCGCTCTAACAGCCAATTGACGGATCAATAGCCGTGACAGGCGTTGACAGGCTACCGGGGACTGAACGCAAAAGTGTCCATCGTCCCTTCAAAACGGCGCGCCAAAAACCAGCGCACCAAAAACCAAAGCATTGTCACTAATCCCATAGGGCCCATCACTCCCCGCAGATTCGCACAATCGCGCTTCAATGAGGTCGGTGCCCGCGCCAAGCCCCACCCCCCAAAAAAATCCAATGAAAGAAACCAGCCAAAGGTCTTTGCAAAGACCCTCTACAAGTCCCGATGGCGCATCGAACAGGGCTTTGGTAAACTCAAACGCTTCAAGCGCGTCGCCCTGCGCTGCGACAAAACCGAGCGAAGCTATCGACCCATCGTCAGTATTGCAGCTAGCCTAGGCCTGATTAAACTCGTCTACACGGGCTAGGCGCTTGGCACGCCTTTTCTTTGGAACGGCCAAAGACCGCACAAAGCTAAAGGCACCAATCAGTCCCAAAGCCGCGAGTGCTAGGCCCGTTAGTGCGCTGATCATGTCCACTAGGCGTGCGGGAACTCCTGTGCCTAATTTGGCGGCGTGAAGGGGGTAAAGCGCGTTGAACACTGATTGAGCTGGCTTGAGCTTCAAGGCGTCAACTGTGCCAAGGATTTGGCTACTACTGGGATCAATCCAAACAAGGGTGCGGCCATTGGGGTGCCATTCTGCTGGTTGGCGCAACCTTATGGTCATGGGTTCGGTCGGCTTTTTGGGCCAAATAATGAGTCGAAGTGTTGCATCGGGAAAAGCAGCTTGAGCCTCTGTGAGCGCCGCTTTCCAATCAAGTGAACCGGGGCTGGCTTTGGGTGGTCTTGGCATTTCGCCAGACGGCAACACACGCGCCAACAACCAGCGGCTCTGATCCGCGAGGACAATGCTACTGCCAGTGAGTGTCAAGAAGATGAGTGGCAACGCCATTACAACACCCAAATTGCGGTGTGTAGCGATAATGTCTGCGCGCTTGAGGGATGTTGGGACCACACGCAGGCTGAACGTCCTCAAAGTTGGCCACCAACTAACGATGCCCGTTATGGTCATGATAGCGGCCAGTAATCCGGCAACGCCCGCAACGATTGCCCCAGTATCCCCGCCTAAAAGATGGTGATGCAGATCGAGTAGCCATTCTTCGATCCGGCCATTCTTGCCCCACTCCATCACAAGATCGCCGTTGGCGTCTGCAAAAGCAGCTGTTTCATCCTTAAAACCGACGTGGTGCACGCCCAGTCGATCACTCGCTAAGGTGACAAATCTGATGTTGCGTGATGCGTGATCGGCATCAATCTTGACCATGGCCTGCGCGAATGCAGCAGCGTCAAGACTGATCGTAGCGCTCGCTGTTGGCACGACGGCGCGCAGATAGTCATTCTTGAATACCAACAAAGCCCCGCTCAGACCCAAGACAGCCAACAGCAGGGACAGACAAGTCCCTGCCCAAGCGTGTGTTAGGCGAAGCATCCCCATGGCCTAAAAGCGCCGCTCAAATGCGAGGCCAATAACCCGACCGCGGCCATTGAAATATTGCAGATTGTTGGTCGGCAAGCGGGTATCGGAATCGTAACTCAGGTAATTCTCATCCGTTAAGTTCTGCGCCGACAGGGCAATCGACCCAAAGCTGGTCTCGTAGCGCACATAGGCATCAAACAAGGTATAGCCATCAAAATTGTTGCGCGGGTCAAGACCAATGCCTGTGAAGCGGCGCGCTACAAATTCATTTCGCGACAGACGCGCGCGCCAAGGGCCATTTTGATAGTCGGCGGCCAGCGTGACGCGGTCGGGACTGATGTTCAGACCGTCCAAATCAGTATCAACCACACCATCGCGGTTTTTGTCCGTCTTTCCCAGCAAGGATGCAAAGGCAGCCGACACTTTCAGGCCCGTGATCGGGGTACGCGCACTGAGGGTGCCTTCAAATCCGCTGATTTCGGTGCGTTGACGTTGAACCTCAAACACATCGCCCGCCTTTAGCTCCAGCAAAGCACCCAGCTTTGACGTAGACCAAAAGTGGGCCAATGAGGCTTGGATGGGTCCTGCGTTTACCTCTACCCCAACTTCAATGTTGTCGGACACAACAGGGGTAACATCCAAGAAGGTGGAGACGCTTTGGTTGGGCTTGCTGACGGCCCGCAAGACACGGCCAACATCGGGAAGCGTAAAGCCTTGTGCGTAGGACGCGTAGACAACAAACCCATCAACCAGCTTGAATGTGGCACCCCCATTGGAAAGCGTTTGCTCAAAAGTCGGCTCACCGCCTTCAACACGGGCAGGACCATAAAAGTATAATGTGTCGTAAGTAGGCACTTTGATCGTCGCAGTTTCCTGGCGCACGCCCACAGCAAAATTCAGGCGACTGTCCAACAATGCTAAATTAGCCTGAGCAAAAGGCGCTGTGCTGGTGAGTTTTACATCAGGCACCCATTTGCGGCCGGTCTTGATGAGTTCTTGAAACGTCGCGTCCTCTAACCCGTCAAGGCCGAGCGTAACTCGAAGGCCCGGCACCGCCTCAAACTTGCGCTCCCAGCCCAGTTTGAAGCCGTGCTTGTCAGAATTATTGGATGACTGATCAAATAAAGTCGGAGCCGTTTGAATGCGCGGGTCTTGGAAGTCGGCGAATATGCCCCCGCCGAATACGCTCTCAAAATCAGTCGCAAACAATTGCGCGGTCAGTGTGCCTCCAAACAAATCCCCGTCAGTGTAGGTTGCCGAGACAGTCCAAGCATTATTGGTGGCAGCCTCACCTAAATTGATTCCTTTGATCGACGTTGCTGGCCGCCCTAATAGACGATCGCCCGCGACGACAATATAATCATGGTTGCCTTCTAAGGTGAAGTAATTGACCATAAGTTCAAGGCGGCGGGTATCGGAAAAGTCCACGCCTGCCTTTAAGAAGCCAGAAAAACTGACCGAATCTTGCAATTCGCCTTGGGTGGAATCAACGCCAATCGCACGGCTTGCGCCATCAAAGAAAACGCCGCGTGTTTCATAGGCGCCGCCAACAATGACATCCACGGCACCAAAATCACGACCAAGTCGGGCGGCAAGTTTTGTGCTGGTGCCATTGCTGTCAAAGTCACCGCTGCCGCTGGCTTGGCCCAAGAAAGCCCCTGTCCAACCGTCATAGTTTGCAGCGGGCTTAGCCGTGACAAAGTTGATCACGCCCCCAGCAGCACCCACACCTTGGATGGCGTTGGAGCCATAAATCACTTCGATACGCTCTAAAAAGAAAGGGTCAATCGTAAAGCCATCGCGGTCGCCATCACGCAAGGGTGTTGATTGGGGCACGCCATCAATCAACATCAAAGGCGGACGACCCCGCAAAGTCTCGCCCCGGCCTGACAGTTTTTGACGCGTTGGCGAAAATGACGGCACAAGTGCCGACACCACATCAATTGAACTACCCCCAATTTGCGCTTGCACGCGGGTTTCCTCGGCGGAGATGACTTGGATAGTTGAAGGGATTGCGCTTGGCGCGAGAGACTGGCGGGTTGCGGTTACGACAATCGTTTCAACATCGGGTTCGACGCTCTGCCCGCTGGATTGCGCTGTTTGCGCATGCACGGACGTCGCCGTCAAAAGTGTGAGCACACTACCGGCTGCGCCTACCAAAAAAGTCCGCTTCATATCACCACCTAATTGCAATTGATTATCAACAGCATTCATCTGGCCTAATTAAGAATCTTTCGCAAGTAGAGAGGCGCAGTGACTGTGGGAGTAAATGGCTCACGTCGATGAAACTGCGTTGCGTGATTTTTGGCTCGCAATCCCCCACCGCCCCCACCGCCCGCAACCATGCGGTCGTCGTCCCCGATGCTGATAGGGCGGCTCCCACGCGTGACAAGAGGCGGGGTGCGGGTAGGCTGGTGGGGGTGGGCGTGATGTCTAGCCGATGCGGGCGGCGTGCGCTGCTTCTGCCGCACAGGTTCAATCCAAATCACTATCACGCCTCGCGTCCTGTGGTGCGTCACACGCCGACCCCCTGACCCCTGCTGAACCCATCACCGTTCAAATCAGCGCGATGCTGGAACGCGGTGTGCGCCCGAGGATCAAATCGTGGGACGATCTTGCGCCACCTGATGCTTTGGTGTTGCCACTGCGATCCTGTGGTACGCCCTACAGGGGCATGAATATCATCGCCCTTTGGGCCGCGACATTAAAGAGCGGTTTCGAGGCGCGTCGTTGGTTCACCTGCAAACAGGCGCTTGCTCGGTCGGCGGCTGGCCCAAGGCCGTGGGTGACCATCCATCTGCGTTTCTGACTGCTGCCAGCAAGGCGCAAGTCGTGGCACATTGGGTGTTGCGAGGGATGGGCGTGGGGTGATATTCCGTGATGGTCGTCATCGGAAATGCGCCAGTAAGCGGACCATAAATCCGTCTCGTTATGGGGAGGACTGGCCGATTTCGGATGGTCTGGTTTGGGGTCGAGACTTGGAGCGAGCGGAGACTTATTTCATGTATAAGCGGGTGGAGCGCAACTCACCGTGTAATCGTCTCTGATGCGCAATAGAGTTTGTGTAACGTCCGAAGGACTTCCTCAATCTGTGGGCTGGCAAGTCGATAATAGACGGTTTGGGCTTCCCGTCGTGTAGCCACAATTTTCATCGCCCGCATTTTAGCAAGATGTTGCGACAAAGCAGGTGCGCGCATCTCCACGAGATCTGCTAGTTCATTCACACTGCGTTCGCCATCCATCATAGCACATAACGCCAGTAAGCGTTTTGGGTTTCCCATGGCCGTCAAAAGCTCCGCGACCTCTTCTGCTTTTTGCGCGAGGTCTATCATGACGTCATTTGACGAAGGGCGGGTAAGTCGTGTGACGGTCATTGTGTTATCTTAGCGATTGCTTATATGCGTACAAGGCCTTCTGATGGGCCATGCAGGGTTATGTTAGAGGGCGATAATGACAGCAGAGGCCATGCGCGATCAAGCTGATGAAGCGACTGAGGTTTTGTTAGCCATTGGTAATGCAAATCGACTGATGATTTTGTGCCATCTTTTGGAAGGCGAACTTTCAGTCAACGAACTGTTAGCCAAAATGGATTTGGCCCAATCCGCACTGTCCCAGCATCTTGGCAAGCTTAGAACGCTGAAATTGGTGGCGACACGGCGCGAAGCACAGAGCATTTTTTATAGGGTCAGTTCTGACAAAGTGCAGGCCATCGTCGGTTTACTCAAAGAGCTGTACTGTCCGCCTGAAACAGCAATCAGAGATCCAAGCAAATGAGCCGACAGGAATAGCACGCAACAATTTCCTCAACCGCTCTTGAGTTTGTGGAGTCCTAACATATCAAGCGCCAGCTTTTCATAAAACGGCTCTGATACGCCCTGGCGCATCTTAGCCAAGAAATATTTTTCAAACCCAATCTTAGCAAGATGCACCCATTTGCCTTCGCTCGACCAATTCACATTGCGCGGGGGAATTTGGGGTTGGGCGACAAACGCAACGCCGGTGTCGCCAAAGTCGGCTAGACAGATCGCGTTCCATGTGCCTTCCTCTCGCGCATCGTTTCCACGAAGTAGCGCACCGATATTGCGGGCAGTGGCTGTCACCATGCTTTCGATCATGAAGCCGGTTTTGGGCACACCACAAGGAACGGGTGTGGCCCCCGTGGGTGCAATCGCCACACAAACGCCAATGCCAAATACATTGAGGAAAGTCGGATTTCGCTGGTGTTTGTCCACCAACACAAAGCCGCGCGGATTAACGAGGCCTTCTATCCCACGGATCGCTTCTACGCCCCTAAAGGCGGGCAACATCATTGCATAGCTAAACGGTAGCGCCCGTTCAGCTTTCAAGCTGCCGTCGTCATTAATCTCTTCGACGTGCATCATGCCGGGGTCGACTTTCTTCACCTTAGCACTTGTCACCCATTTGATATGGCGTTCGCGCAGGGCGCTTTCCAAGAGCCCTTTGGTGTCGCCAACACCGTCAAGGCCCAAATGGCCGACATAGGGCTCTGATGTCACAAAAGTCATCGGCACTTTATCGCGGATTTTGCGCCGACGCAGCTCTGTCTCCAATATCATCAAGAATTCATAGGCCGGGCCAAAACACGACGCACCCTGCACTGCGCCAACAATGATGGGACCGGGTACCTTACAAAATGCCTCAAACGCGTCGGCCGCTTTTTCGGCGTGATCGACATGGCAGATAGATACTGTATTGCCGCCATGGGGCCCAAGGCCTTCGATCTCATCAAACGCAAGGTCTGGGCCAGTGGCAATAACCAGATAGTCGTAGTTAATGCGCTCACCGCCGATGAGTTCGACTTGATTTGCGCTAGGGTGAACCTTTGCTGCTCCTTCCGCACGCAACGCAATGCCCCGCCTGGCAAAAACGCTAGTGAGTTCCACTTCAATGGCCTGACGCTTGCGCCAGTTTACCGCCACCCAGGGGTTTGACGGAACAAAGTGATAAACCGAACCTTTGCTGATCACCGTAAGGCTATCGTCTGGCCGCAACTGGTCTTTGATCTCATAGGCTGCGATAACCCCGCCGAGGCCTGCGCCGAGTACAACTACATGAGCCATCGTCTTTCCATCCTTTGCGATTACGCGAGACCATTGTTTTCCCAAATTTCGCTATTGCGTGAATTTATGCGGTTGATTGAGCGTTAGCCTCCACGACCAAGGGCGGCGTCAATCCACCAGTGGGACAAGATGAAAGCGCCACGAGCGCGCAACAGGGCACTTTCGGCCCCCGTCAGATCGCGGCGGGCATCAAGAAGATCGACCAGCGGGCGTTCGCCGACACGAAACTCGGCTTCCATGCTTTCAAGTGCGGTTCGGGCCGCTGCGACCATGGCACTTGCGGCTGTAACTTTGGCCTGCGCGGTCCCACGTGCGGCATAGGCTTGACGCAGGCCATTCTCTAAACTGCGCTGCGTGCGCGTTCGGCCAGCCTCAGCCTCACTCACACCTGCGCGAGCACCTGATACGCTGGCAGAACGGGCACCGCCATCCCATAGGGGGGCGGTAAATCGCACATAGCCCTCCAGACCATCGTTTCGGTACTTGGGCAGAAATTCATCGCGCACATGAACGGCGCGGACGCCGCCCACGACTTCGGGCCCTGCGCGTCCTTGAGCTTGCGCAACCCCACTTCTGGAGGCGGCAATCTGTGCTTCTGCAGCCTTGAGTGCTGGGTGATCGCCGAGTAGTGGCAATGCATCAGACAAGGCAACGGGAATCGCCGGGTAGGTCTGCGGCAAGGTAGCAAAGCGGGAGTCTTGGCCAGTCAGTAGGGTGAGTTCGCTGCCTGCGACCACAACGCCATTATTGGCTTGCTCAAGATCAGCTTGCGCCTGCGCACGTCGAGCTGTGGCTTGAGCCACCACACTGCGCGCCACTTCTCCGGCCTCAAACTGCAAACCTGCGTCGCGCTCGAAGCGAGTTACAGCGGTCAGATTGGATTGCGCCAGACCGACTTGTTGAAGCGCGACGGCCAAATCAATCCAAGCCCGAGCAACCTCTGCTCGAATTTGGGTCTGGGCAAGCGTGGCCAGTGCTTCACTGGCCGCGCGCGATGATCTCGCCCCTTCGATTCCAGCCAAGTTGGCGCGATTATCCCAGAGCATCCGCTCATAGCCAACACTAATCGAATAGGGAGTCGCGAGGTCAAAGCCTTGACCATAGTCGTTGGAGCCGAAGGCCGCCTGACCTTGAAGCCGCACATTGCCGCGTTGAGCGGCCAGCGCTCCGTCCAAACCGGCTTGTGCCCGGTCTATGCCAACGCGTGCGATCAAGACGCTGGGCTCATTGGCCAAAGCCAAGTCAATTGCCTGATCGAGCGTGGGTATGGTTTGGGCAAAGGCCAAGTTTGCGCTCGTCACAAAGCCGAACGCGACAGCACCTAACAGTTTCAGGTGCAGCCCTTTCATCCAAAGTGCGTCCCAGCCTTCAGCCCCATCTTCTTGAAAACAAAGGCGGCGGGGCAAAACTTTGTAAACGAGGCTTGCAGGAGGTTTGCCCCTGCAAAGGCGGCGAGCCAAATCCAAGCGGGATTGACGGTCTGGGCCAAAATCACGGCCAGCAAAACGACGACACCGGCGAACCTAAATACAGCTTGATCGACAGTCACATCTCACTCCTTTCTCTTTTCAAAAGCGATGTCTACGACACCTTGCCTCTTGACCTTATATTAGAAAATAATGATATAAGCAATAACGAATTTACTGCAGGTCTTGGTCGCAGTTGATTTGCCAATCAAGGATCGAACGCTTGAAACCCAAAAAGGAGCCATTCCATGCTGCAGTCACAGTCCATTAAATCTCACGAACCCCATGAAGTTCATAAATGGCTGAGCGCTGGTGAAGCTGTGCTTGTGGATGTTCGTGAACCTAGCGAGCATGCCGCAGAGGCCATTCCCGGTGCCATTTTGCAGCCGCTTTCAACCTTCGATCCGGCAAACCTTCCGGATTCGCAAGGTAAGATTCTGATTTTGCATTGTAAAAAAGGCATGAGGTCAACTCAGGCTCTCGCGCGTTGTACAGAGGCGGGGATCACCGAGATATCGCATTTGGAGGGCGGCATAGCTGGATGGCGCGTTGCTGGTTTTCCGACTGAGGCCGCCTAACCTTCGCCTGGATATTGAACATGACACCGACGGGTAGCCAGATTTCGTCAACCGCCTTTATCGTCACATTGGCGCTTGTCAGCGGCTGCGGCAGCGAGGTTTCACGGGCGCCGAACGAGCAAAAGGCGGCATCAAACGTAGCGACGAAGATCGAAGCTAGTTATGATCCTGCCAGCAAGCTCACGGTCACCGTCGTGACCATTGCTGACGTGAAGCCGGTGGCAGGCCGCTACACGACCGCGGACGAAGCCGTGGCGCGCGCAAGGGTGGGCGGCACATTGGTACGTCTCACGGTGACAGAGGGAAGCCTTGTCAATGCGGGTCAAGTCATTGGCGTGATCGACGAAGCGCGGATGAGTGCAGAGATTGCTGCCCGCCAAGCCGGAGCCATGGCAGCGAGCTCATCTGCGGGTGCGGGTCGATATGGCGCTTTGGCCGCGCAAACAGAGATCGCAAGGGCACGCGCTTTGGCCGCGCAAGCTCCCGCTGCACTCGAGCAAGCGCGCGCCTCCCAAGCCCGCGCGCAAGCCGATTTTAACCGCACTAAGATGCTTTATGATGAGGGCGTTTATGCCAAGGCACGCCTCGATCAAATGGAGGCGTCACGCAGAGTTGCCGACGCGCAAGTGAGTGCTGCGCTTGCCGGTGTTTCGGCGGCTCAACAAGGGATCAATGCGGCCCAAGCCCAAGCCTCTGTAGCCGCCGCCAATGCGCGCGCGGGTGAGGCACAAGCCGCTGCAGCGCGCGCGCAAACTGGCATTGCAACGGCCATGCGCGCTGAAGGCCGGATTATTGCACCCCGCTCGGGTCGGGTAACGTCTGTGCCCGTCACTCAAGGTTCGGTTTTGATGGCGGGCGAAGCGATTGCTGTGATCGCGGGCGGGGTGCCTGTGCTAAAACTCATTGTGCCAGAGACGGACGCGAGCCGTTTACGGGTCGGCCAATTGCTGACCCTGACAGGTGAGGCCAGCAATGTAACAGAACAAGCAGCGATCTTGAAAATCTATCCGTCCGTTATGAACGGACAAGTTGAGATTGATTTGGCCAGTGATGGCCCGGAGGAGCGCTTTGTGGGCCAGCGCACCAGCGTACTTTTGCCGGTGGGCAGTCGCCAAGCTATCGCTGTGCCACAGGCGTATGTGCGAACGCGCGCGGGCGTTGATTATGCGAGAATCCTGAGGGGTTCCCAAGTGCTGGAAGTGCCAATCCAGCGCGGCACAGCCGGTGCCAGTGGCGTGGAAGTGCTTTCTGGCCTTGTCGCTGGTGATGTGATTGTTGCCTATCCCCGCGTCGAGGCAGGCCGATGAGCGCGGCCCCATCCGGTCCACCTGTGAAGCTTGGCATCGCCGGGGCTTTGACCAAAGCAACGATTAAATCACCTTTGACATTATTGTTCCTGCTCGCGGCCTTTGCCGTTGGGATCATGGCGCTGTTGGCGATTCCCCGCGAAGAAGAGCCGCAAATCTCGGTGCCCATGGTCGATGTGCGCCTGATGGCACCGGGCTTAACGGCGAGCCAGACCGTCGAGGCGGTAACACTGCCGATTGAAACTGCCCTAAAAGCGCTGGACGGCGTTGAGCACGTTTATTCCCAAAGCGAGGATGATGGGGCGCTGGTGACAGCACGCTTCAAAGTCGGGACCAATCCAGAAACCGCTGTCGTGCGCGTCCAGCAAAAGTTACGCGAACCCGGCATTGCCCCGCCAGCTCTGTCGGGTGAGCCTTTGGTGACAGCAAAAGGCATTGATGATGTGCCCATATTGGTCGTTGCCCTGAGTGCTGCACCCAGTGTGGCCGACCGTTGGGATGATGCGGCTCTTTATACGCTGGCGACCCACTTGCGCGCCGAAATTGCCAAAGTGCCAGACGTAGGGTCGAGCTTCATTGTCGGGGGCAGGCCGCAAGAGTTGCAGATTGTACCAGATCTCGGTCGATTGAATGCCTTTGGCGTGCCCCTTTCGTCCCTCATTGAAACCGTGCGCGCAGCCGCTACGAGCCAACCCGTAGGGGCTGTGCGCGGCGAAGGGTCTGCCGCGATGGCGTCAACCGGATCAACACTCACCGGACCCGATGCGATTTCCGGTCTCAGTTTGCGCTCAATCAGTGGCGCAGAAGTCCGCGTGGGCGATGTGGCGCAGGTCGCCATCGCCCCGCGTGAAGATCAAGCGCGGGTCTTTGCCTTTACACGCGATGGACAGGCTTGGACCCATGCCCAGACCGTTACAATTGCCTTTGCCAAGCGCCCCAGTGCCAATGCCGTCGTCATCACCAAAGCCATTCATGCAAAGCTAACCGCGCTAGAAGGCACCTTGATTCCACACGGAATCAAGGCGGAGATCGTGCGCGATTATGGCGAGACCGCCAACGAAAAGGCCAATGAGCTGTTGTTCCATTTGGGTCTTGCCACCCTATCCATCGTCGCACTGATCTTGGTCGCCATCGGCAAGCGCGAGGCCTTGGTGACATTGGTGGTGATCCCAACAACGATCCTGCTCACATTATTTGCGGCCAACACGATGGGCTACACGATCAATCGCGTCAGCCTGTTTGCGCTAATCTTCTCGATTGGCATATTGGTCGACGATGCCATCGTCATGATCGAGAACATCGCGCGCCATTGGGCGATGCCCCATGGCAAAAGTCGGGTCGATGCGGCCATTGAAGCGGTTGCCGAGGTTGGAAATCCTACCATTGTTGCCACTCTGACTGTGGTGGTGGCTCTCATGCCCATGATGTTCGTGTCAGGATTGATGGGCCCCTACATGGCACCAATTCCGGCCAATGCATCTGCCGCTATGGTGTTTTCCTTCTTTGTAGCGGTCGTTGTGGCCCCGTGGATGATGGTATTGATTGCACCGAAAGCGGCGGCAGCGGCCGGCCTTGCCCACCATAGCGACGAAGGCCCGCTCGGGCGGATATACCGCAAAGTCGCAAGCCCGATTATTGCCAGCCGCAAATCTGCTTGGACGTTTTTGCTTCTGGTCGGTGTAGCGACACTCCTGTCAATGTCAGCCTTTGGGTTCAAGTTGGTAAAAGTTAAACTCCTGCCGTTTGACAATAAGAGCGAGTTTCAAGTGGTGGTCGATTTACCCGAGGGCTCAAGTCTTGAGGCAACGCAACGCACTTTGTTTGAAGCCGCCGGCATTATGGGCACAATCCCAGAAGTTGCTGGTATGGAGGCCTATGCCGGCACTTCGGCTCCGTTCAACTTCAATGGTCTCGTGCGTCATTATTATCTGCGCGACTGGCCAGAACAAGGCGATCTTCAAATCAATTTGGCCGCTAAGAAAGACCGAAAGCGAGCTAGCCATGCAATTGCGCTTGAAGCCCGTGAGAAGCTCAAGGCCATCGCTCTTCCTAAAGGAGCCTCGATCAAAGTCGTCGAAGTACCTCCTGGCCCTCCCGTGATCGCAACGCTGTTGGCCGAAGTTTATGGCCCTGATGCCGAGACGCGCCGCGCCGTCGCTGAAGAACTCAAGGGCCTGTTGCGCACCATTCCTTATGTTGTCGATATTGATGATAGCTATGGCCAGCCCCGCCCACGCACCCAATTTGCACCCGACCGCGCGCGGATGGACGACCTCAATGTCTCCCAGTCCCAAGTTTCGGCCAGCGTTGCGGCGGCACTGGGTGGGGTTACATTGGGGACTGCCAATCGCGGTGCTGGATTGGACCCATTGCCGATTGCCTTGCGCTTGCCCCAATCCGCCAAAGCATGGAACGGTGGCCTGTCGGCTTTGCCAGTTGCTGCCAGCCCAACGAGCTCAGGCGAGATGCGCATGGTGGGCTTAGGCGAGGTGGTGACGCCGATCAACAGCCTTGGCTCTTTGCCGCAGTTTCGTCGTGACGGCCGCTTTGCCGAAATGGTCACAGCCGAACTCGCCGGTGCCTACGAGGCCCCCGTTTATGGCGTTCTGGATGCCAACAAGGCGATTGAAAACCACGATTGGGGCAAGCTGCCTAAGCCCAAGATCAGCCTGTATGGCCAACCCGATAATGAGGCTACACCTACGATCCTTTGGGATGGTGAGTGGGAAATCACTTGGGTGACGTTTCGCGATATGGGGGCCGCGTTTGGTGTGGCCTTGATCGGGATTTATATTCTGGTGGTGGCTCAGTTTGGCTCCTTTCGTCTGCCGTTGGTGGTGCTGACGCCTATACCATTGACCTTGATTGGGATTGTCATTGGTCATTGGCTTTTCAATGCACCCTTCACGGCCACCAGCATGATCGGCTTTATTGCCTTGGCCGGGATCATCGTGCGCAATTCCATTCTATTGATCGACTTCATCCGCCACGCAAGTGCGCCCGGCAGGCCGCTGCGTGAGGTCTTGCTGGAAGCAGGTGCCATTCGTTTCAAGCCGATTTTGTTGACGGCTTTGGCGGCCATGATTGGCGCAGCGGTGATCCTATCTGACCCCATTTTCCAGGGCTTGGCGATCTCTTTGTTATTTGGCCTCTTCAGCTCGACGTTACTCACAGTCTTGGTGATCCCTGCGATCTATATCGTGCTGCGTGATGATGGCTTGGCTGTCGGCGAGGCAGCCGAAGCTGAAGTGGTTGTAGCTGGTGACGCGTTGATTTGAAGGTTGGCCCTTACGTAGCCCCGAACACTTACCCCCGAACACTTACCCCCGAACACTTACCCCCGAACACTTACCAATGTGAGAACCGATAGCCCCAACATAAAGTGCCACGTCTTGAAGGCCTTGCGAATTTGGCTGGCCCTTGGAAAGTTCTGACGTAACAAGATTGCGGCACAGACTGGAAAGATCAACGCTAGGGTCTGTCCCGTCTTTTTTGAATCAAAAAAGC
>JBEINE010000096.1:0-11592 GCA_040378245.1 Hyphomonadaceae bacterium
AAATAATGCCTCTCGAAATGCTCCTGCTCGGCTGAAAAGCCGCCTGTTTGGCGCGGTCAAGGACTGCGCAGCAGCAACCGCGCAGCGGCGCAGTGCAACTGCGTCCTTGAGGGCGTCAGACAGGCACTTTACACTTGCAACCAAGCTTTGGCGCGGGCCAGAGCCTGCACCAAAGCTGATCCCAGACAAAAAATCTGCAAACTCGGCCTAAAATCCTGAAACGAGGGCCGGAGAGATGGCTCGTTCGAAGTCCGAGCGCGTGGTTGAGCCGATTTGACTCACCGCGCACATGCACTAAGTGACTTTGCATTCGCGAACAACGAGAGAGCGTAGCCATGAATGCAAGTGTCCGAACCCTAAGCCTTGATCTGTCTGCCGCAGCGCTCCCCGCGTTGCTGCTCGACATAGCCAGCACCCTGCCAGCCATCAAAGACGCGGCATTAGCGGCCGTGCGCGCGCGTGTCATCGTGTCTGGCAAGGTGGACCGCGCCCTCATTGATCAAGAACAGCATGTGGTTCACGGGCTGGCGTGGTACGCTACCTATATTGAGACCTTGCGCGAAGTTGCCAATTGGGCGTCGGCTTTGGCTGAAACCGGGCAATTTGGTGAGACAGAAGCGGCTTTATCGACTTTGTTGTTTTCAGATTATCTGGCTGATCTCAAAGGCGGCATCGCAATGAACCAAGGCGAACGCATTCGCCCGAGCGATCTTGGCATTGAAAGCCTAGTTGCCGAGGTGTTGTCGGGCCGGGCCGCGCAGAGCTTGCTGGCGGCGGGTACGCAGGAGCTGAAGACCAGAGCCGCCCACTTTGTCCGTGACGCACAGGGTAAAGGTACCATCGAGATTACAGGCTTAGATGAGACCTATGAAATGGTGCGCGATACCTTCCGCCGTTTTGGTCAAGAAAAGGTAGCGCCCTTTGCCCATGGGTGGCATTTGCGCGATGAGCTTATCCCCATTGAGATCATTACAGAAATGGCTGAGCTTGGTGTCTTTGGTCTGACGATTCCTGAAGAATATGGCGGCTCTGGCATGGGCAAAACGGCCATGTGCGTGGTCTCTGAGGAACTGTCGCGCGCTTATATCGGGGTGGGCTCATTGGGTACGCGCTCTGAGATTGCCGCTGAATTGATTTTGACGGGCGGGACGCAGGCGCAAAAGGATTATTGGCTGCCCGCAATTGCCTCGACGGAGATTTTGCCGACTGCGGTCTTTACCGAACCCAATACCGGGTCTGACCTTGGTGCGCTGCGCACGCGCGGCGAGCTTGTTGGCGATCATTGGATTGTCACCGGCAATAAGACGTGGATTACCCATGCGGCGCGCGCCGATATGATGACCATGCTGGTGCGGACAAAGCCTGACACCAACAATTTCTCGGGCCTGTCTATGCTCTTGGCACCAAAGCCACGCGGCGATTGCGCCAATCCCTTCCCCGCTGAAGGGATGAGCGGTGGCGAGATCGAAGTGCTGGGCTATCGCGGTATGAAAGAATATGAGCTGGCGTTTGATGGCTTTAAGGTGCCAGCTGAGAATTTGCTGGGCGGGGTTGAAGGTCTGGGCTTCAAGCATTTGATGGCGACCTTTGAAAGCGCGCGCATTCAGACCGCGGCGCGCGCGATTGGTGTGGCGCAAAACGCGCTTGATTTGGGCTTAAGCTATAGCCTTGACCGCAAACAATTTGGCAGCGAGATTTTTGCTTTCCCGCGTGTGCACAACAAATTGGCGCAAATGGCGGCGGAGATTCTGGGTGCCCGCCAACTGACCTATTTTGCCGCCCGCCAAAAAGACGAAGAAAAGCGTTGCGATCTGGAAGCGGGCATGGCGAAATTACTGGCCGCGCGCGTCGCGTGGATGGCGGCGGATAATGCCCTGCAAATCCACGGCGGTAATGGCTTTGCGCTCGAATATCCGATCAGTCGGGTCCTCGCCGATGCGCGTATCCTCAATATTTTTGAAGGTGCTGGGGAGATTCAAGCGCAAGTTATTGCGCGGCGTTTGCTGGATGAATGACGCCAGCGTTCGGACAAGTTCGCACAACAACGCGAATCTTTAAATCATCTAGCCCCAATCCAAGCCGGCATCCAAGCCTCATGGCCAGCCTTCAGGTCGTCAATATCGATGGCGAGGAGCCCTTGGATCGCCAGCTCGCAACCACCCGCTTGGCCAATCGGCGCGCATGGGAGGCCCCGCGCTTCCAGCGCCTCAAATACATGATCGGCTTTGCCAGGATCAGTGATGATGAGATAGCGCGCTTGATCTTCGGCCAACAATGCCGCCTCAGGACTTAGCCCTTCGGGCAGCGTGACAGCGAGGCCTATGCCTGACGCCATCGCCATATCAGCCAGCCCAATGGCCAAACCACCGTCAGACAGATCGTGGCAAGCCCTTATCAGGCCTTGGCCAATCAGGCCGCGGACCGCGTCCCCCGTCGCGCGTTCTGTAGCTAAATCGACATGCGGCGGCGCACCATCTTCTCGGCCCCACAGTTCGCGCAGCGCCAAGGTTGAGCCCAGTTTGTCAGTTGTAGCCCCTACCAAAATAACCAAATCACCCGTTTCATAGCGACCAAAGCCGACGCGCTTTTGATAATCGCGCAGTAGGCCTACCCCGCCAATCGCTGGCGTCGGTGGGATCGCGACGCCCGAGGTTTCATTATAAAGCGAGACATTGCCACTCACGACGGGAAAATCGAGCACTTTACAGGCCTCAGCCATGCCATCCGTCGCGCGGACAAACTGGCCCATAATCTCGGGGCGTTGGGGATTGCCAAAGTTCAAATTATCCGTCAGCGCGATGGGAAGCGCCCCTGTCGCGCACAGATTCCGCCATGCCTCAGCAACGGCCTGTTTACCGCCCTCAAATGGATCAGCGGCGACATAGCGGGGGGTACAATCGCAAGTAATGGCGAGTGCCTTTTGGGTCCCGTGCACGCGCACAATGGCGGCATCGGACGGCGTTGCGCTTTCCTCCAGGCTGTCGGCCATCACGTGGCGATCATATTGTTCCCACAGCCAACGCTTGGACGCACCATCTGGGCACGAGACCAAAGTCAAAAGAGCCGCGCGCCAGTCCCTTATGGGCGCCAGATCAGCGCTCGTGACCTCTGACTGTAAAGTCGGATCCACCCACGGGCGATCATAATTGGGTGCGTCCTCCGATAGAGGGGCCACAGGAATGTCGCAAACCACTTCGCCATTCCAATTCAAAATCATCCGACCCGTATCGGTTGTGGTACCAATCACGGCAAAATCAATATCCCATTTTTCCATGATGGCCTGAGCTTGTGCCTCACAGCCCGGCCTCAAGATCGCCAGCATCCGCTCCTGACTTTCAGACAGCATCATCTCATAAGGAGTCATGCCGATTTCGCGGACCGGAACGGCATTCATATTGAGCTCAATCCCCAGATATTCCTTGCCCGCCATTTCAACTGACGACGAGGTGAGGCCTGCGGCACCCATGTCTTGAATGGCCTCAATCGTGTCGGTCGCCATCAGCTCAAGGCAGGCTTCGATCAGGAGTTTCTCGATAAATGGGTCGCCGACTTGGACAGTTGGACGTTTCTCTTCGCTCGCTTCATCGAATTCAGCGCTCGCCATCGTAGCGCCGTGAATACCATCGCGCCCAGTTTTGGAGCCAAAATAGACGATAGGACTGCCAGCTTTGGCACCGCGCGCGTAAAAGATCTTGTCGGCTTCCGCCAAGCCGACACACATCGCATTCACCAAAATATTGCCATTATAGCCCGCATGGAAATTGGTCTCGCCACAAACAGTGGGCACCCCGACGCAATTGCCATAACCGCCAATGCCAGCCACCACACCTTTGACCAAGCGCTTTGTTAAGGGGTGATCCGGCGCACCAAACCGAAGGGCATTGGCCAATGCGATAGGACGCGCGCCCATGGTAAAGACGTCGCGCATAATGCCGCCGACCCCAGTCGCAGCGCCCTGAAAAGGCTCGATGAAGCTAGGATGATTATGGCTTTCCATTTTGAAAACAGCCGCCTGACCATCATCAATATCGATCACACCAGCATTCTCGCCGGGTCCTTGAATAACCCGCGGACCTGAAGTCGGGAACTTGGCCAGATGGCGACGTGAGCTTTTGTAGCTGCAATGCTCCGACCACATGACCGAAAAAATGCCAAGCTCTGTCAAGTTTGGCGGCCGCCCAACCCGATCTAGAATGATGTGATACTCGGCCTCATTCAGGCCGTGCTCGGCAACCACAGCGGCTGTAACATCAGGGGCATAAATCATGGCGATATCCCTAAAGCATTTAATCCATCAGTGGAATCGCCTTTAAGGGAAATATGTATGTAGGTCGCCAAGCCTTATGCCTTCGCCGCACCGACGATGGCGAAAATTACCGCGCAGCGAACCAGTCATCCACTTCCGATACGGCGACAACATCGGCATATTTGAGCAGAAGGTCCGTCAAATTGGCAAAGTGATAGCTTTCATGCTTATCGGCGACGCATTCTTCTGGAACAATGGTGCGATAGCCATGGCTGAGGCTATCGACTGCAGTGGCGCGGATACAGCCCGACGTTGAGCCGCCAGTTATCACGAGCGTGTCGACTTTATGCCAGACCAGATAGCTGGCCAGCTGGGTCTCAAAAAAGGCCGACGGCATGCGCTTAGTATAGAGAAGATCCATGTCTGGACGAATGTCGCAGCGTTCATCAAAAGCGTGGCGATCACTGTCATATTTGATATTCTGCAGACTATCTGGCGTGTTGGTCCGTGTGCCCCAAACACCGGCGTCGCCGGCGTCAACTTTATAAGCGACGCGCGTCCAAATCACAGGCATCCCCGCCTGACGGGCCAAAGCACTGATACGGTTCACATGCTCAATCTGGCGTGGATCGGTCACATAGGAGGTGTTTGGAAACAAGTCAGGGCGGGTGTAGGCTTGTTGGAAGTCGACATTGACGATAGCCAGTTTTGATCCAAAGCCAAACTTCGCCCGAGCCGGATTGGCGCGCACGCGCGCAAATATCTGGCGCGCGGTGAGGTCTTCAACAATCATTGTGGGTGCGAAGGTCAAGTCAGTTTGGATTGTCATGATTCGTCCCCAGAAAACAAAAGCAGATATTGGGTTCTCTTAGATCATCAGTTGCTGAGAAGCAAAATGGCGGGCGATCCATGCCCATTCCCAACCCCCCGTGAGAATTATGCATCGTTTGCTCTTTTGATGGGCCATGGAATCGAGGTGTTTGCCTCTTTCAGTTGAAAGTAGCCCCTTGACAAATTGCGAAATGATATATCCTTAGTTAGGGGCGTTATGAAGGGTTTGTGACGCTAATCCAACGAAAGCCCCCGGGGGAACACAGAAATGAAATTGAAAACCTATTTGCTGTTGGGGAGTTTGATGTACGCAGGCGGGTTCGCTACATCAGCTATGGCCCAAGATACGACCCAAGTCGCCCAAAATGACAGTGATATTGTCATTGTGACGGCGCAACGCCGGGCACAAGATATTCAGCAAGTTCCGGCATCGGTCACAGCTCTCGCTGGCGCGCAATTGGCGCAGCGCCAAGTCGCTAACGTGCTTGATCTGCAATATCAGGTGCCTAACATTTCAATTGCAACCGGAACAGGCACGGCCAATTCAGCGCGTATCTTCCTGCGCGGTGTGGGTGAAGACGAATCGCGCGGTGCGGTTGACCCTGCGATCGCCGTTTATGTTGATGGTATCTATATGGGCCGGCAGCTTGGCTCGCTTTTCTCTTTGGTGGATCTCGAACGCATTGAAGTGCTGCGCGGACCCCAAGGCACGCTCTATGGCCGCTCGTCGAATGGGGGTGCTATCAAATTGGTGTCCAAACGCCCCGACGACACTTTTGGTGGTGAGCTGAAGGCTGGGACAGGAAACTACAGCCTGAGCGAGTTCCGGGCGACTTTGAATGTTCCGTTGGGAGAAAAGACGGCGGCCCGCGCAACGGTGCTGTATAAGGCCCGTGATGGCTTCCATCAGTTAAACCCCAATGGCGACCGCGCCAATCTCGCTCGAAACGTGGGTGCCCAAGAAGTCGGCGCTGTGCGAATCAGCCTCGCGCACCAGTTTTCAGACGATTGGAACGTTTTGTTAGCTTACGACAACACGGCAGATAATAGCGATCCAACGCCCGATAGTGCCCGGCCAGGCAATGATCGGGACAATAACCTGTTCACGATTGAGCCCCTGCCCGGCATAACCTGCGGGCCGGCAACCACAGCAATTGGCTGCTTCGCAGATTATCGTAGCAAAATCGAGTCACAAGGCGCTTCAGCCAACATCGCCGGAAAGTTCGGATCGTTTGATTTCGCATCCTTGACTGGTTATCGGACATTGAAGGATGATTTGGGAACCCGCGTTGGTTCACCTTACTTCCAAAAGACAGATCAAAAACAATTCAGCCAAGAGTTTACGTTAACGTCCAATTTCTCAGGGCCGCTTAACTTTGTCGCAGGGCTTTATCACTTTAATGAAGACGTTAACCTGAATACAGTCTTTGTTTTCCCATTTACGGTCGATGTGAGAACCGAATCGAACGCCGCGTTTTTTGCGGGGACTTATGAGATCACCGACAAGCTAACGGCCAAGGCAGGCGTTCGTCAAACCTCTGAAAACAAGAAGTTTTTTGGTATCAACCGCACGCTGACATTTAACCGAACTACCAAAGCCAATTTTGATACAACCAGCTACAGTGCAGGGCTCGATTACCAGCTCAGTGATGAGTTTATGGTTTATGGCTCCTATGCCACAGGCTTCAAGCCAGGCGGCTGGTCACCGGATTGTTTCTCGGCAACGTCGTGTTTTCTTCCAGTGACCAAAGAAGAAGTGAAAACATTTGAGTTGGGGGCACGAACCCAGCTTTTTGACAGGACCCTTAAGCTCAATGCGACTTATTTCTCCAATAGTTACGAAGGCCTCCAAATAGGGGCTACAGTACCGGGGATTGGGTTCACACGCTTCAATGTGAAAGAAACCAGAATTCAAGGTGTGGAACTTGAATTGAGTTGGCGGCCAGTGCCAGCCTTGCACGTGTTCGCCAATCTGGGCTTGCTTGATGCCAAGTATAAGGCCCTGACATTATCCCAAGCTGGAGGCTTAACCAATAGCGGCGCGGCATGCGCGGGTGGCGTCGTGACCATTGATTGCGCTTTAAGGCTCAAACTGAAAAACGCGCCTGAGTCCAAAGGTGTTGTAGGCATTAATTACACGTTGCCCGTCCAATCAGGAAAATTGAACCTGAGTGCGGACGTCGCATTTGAGGACGAATCCTGGAGCTTGGTGGCGAATGGCCCGCCCCACGCACTGACCAAAGTTGATCCCCTCTTTAATGCCCGCATCGCCTATAGCTTGGACAACGGTTGGACAGCCAGCTTGTGGGGACAAAATCTAGGAGATCAGAAGTACTGGCGGGCCGCTTCGGCTGCTTCATTTACAACTTATGCCGCACCGCCTCTGACATGGGGCTTGGACGTCGGCTATAAGTTCTAATTCTTAGTCTTCTCTGGAAATAAAAAAGGCCACTCTGAACGAGTGGCCTTTTTCATAATTTATCGGGCATTCTTCAAGCCGCCGCCGCTATCGCCTCTAATCTCGCGAGGCGCTTGTCGGCACTGGCCTTGGTTTCTGGATTTTTGGCGTCGCGGACGTCTTCACGGGCGTTTTGCAAATCCTGGTCCAATGCCACTTTATCGAGCGTTGACAGATCAACAGCATCCTCCGCTAAAATCGTAAGGCCTTGCGCCGTGACATCGGCAAAGCCGCCACCCACGAATATTTTCCGCTCACCGGTGCCGTCCAAGATACGGATGCCGCCGGGCTTTACGACGGTCATCATTGCTGCATGAAGACTCAGCACACCAAATTGCCCTTCAATCCCCGGCACCACGACTTGATCGACGCGGCCCGAATAGAGCTCACGCTCTGGAGAAACCAAGGAAAAATGGAGTTTGCCATGCTCGGCCATTGTGCTGCTCTTTGTTTGATGGATGTGACTTTTGAAAGGGCAATAGCATCGCCTGCCCCAACGTGCAAAGGCCATGGGCACAGCGCTAACCGCCGCACACCCTTGGAATCGCCGCCGCTCTAAAGACCGCCGGTAAATCGGACTGCGCGCATCATCGCAATCGTAATGGTTTCATCAAACGCCAATGTCCGCTGCCCTGCGATGTGGGCCTATGACTTAAGAGGGTTTCCAAAACGCGATTTCTGGTTTCAGCCGCTGACAGGCTTTGGCGTGCGAGGTGGGATAGGTGCCAGAATGCTGCGTTGTGTCTTGGTGATGCGCTCCAACAACGACTTTGAATATTGAAAACCAAACCGCGTTGCACCCCAACTGGGGCCGTAGCGGTAAATCACAACGCGCCGCTCCCCGGGATTGATCCGTCGCGTTGCGCCATGGGCTAGCGCGTCAACGAACAAGAGGGCGTCGCCGGCATTGAGAGTGACTTCAATACTGCCATCAATGATTTCATTTTCATTCGTGCGGCGTTCGTCGAAGCTCTTGGCAAAGATCGGGTGAGCGATGTTGCTTTTGTGACTGCCAGGAATAACCCGTGTTCCTCCATCACCTGGGCCAATATCGGTCAAAGCCATCAGCACATTGACCTGTCCGCAACGGAACTGCCCATTCACAAACCGGTACTGATTGCGCACCACGCCGTCTTGGCCTCCAGAATGCATCGGGAAATAGCCACCGCTGCTGCGTATTGATGCAAAGCACTCGTCAATAAACAAACCTTCGACATAAGTCCCGTCTTCGCCGCAATAGCGTCTGACTCGGTCCAGCCATGCCGGATGATCGATCAGATCCTCAAAGGCTTTCCCGCCTTCAACAATGTTGTGTAGCTCACACCCGGTCAGGCCCGCCTCATCCATGCGCTGAACATTGCCCCACCATTCCCCGCTTTTCAGCTGGGGAAACGCATCAAAATTATCGTTCAGCGCGCGCAAATGGTCAGGTGCGATCGCGTTCTTCAAGATGATGTAGCCTTGGAGATCAAACAGAAAATCGAGTGTATCAAATGACTGCATCGGGAAAACCTTAAGTGACGTCAAACATGAAAAGCCGCCTCAATCAGCCGCTTGGCATAGTCAGAACGGGGATTGGCCAGAACCTCGAGTGTGGGGCCTTGTTCGACGATCTGACCAGAACGCATGATGATGATCCTCTGGCATAGGGCTCTTACGACACGCAAATCATGAGAGATAAAAAGATAGCTCAATTGGCGCTCCATTTGAAGCCTGGTCAGAAGTTCAATGATCTGGGCTTGAATGGATAGATCTAGCGCAGAAGTTGGTTCATCCAGCACCAGGAAGCTGGGATCAACCGCAATAGCCCTAGCGATGGCGAGGCGTTGGCGTTGCCCCCCTGAAAATTCGTGCGGGAACCTCGAAAGACAGTCCAGTGGTAAGCCGGCATCGCGCACAGCGGCTTCAACCAGCTTGGCCCGGGCTGACTGGCTTGCACCAATCTTGTGGATGATCAGGCCCTCTTCAACGATTTGGCGGGCGCTCATCCGGGGGTTCAAGGATGAAAACGGGTCCTGCAAAACAATTTGCATGCGTTTGCGCACCGGCTGCATCGCTTGGCGCGAGAGGTTGTCAATCCGGCGACCTTCAAACTGTATCTCGCCTGACTGGTGGGAAATCAGGCGCATTAACGCTAGGCCAAAACTCGTCTTGCCAGAGCCGGATTCGCCGACTAACCCCACAGCCTCCCCAGCGTGCACCCCAGCACAGACCTCATTAACCGCCATGAATGGCGCGGCCTTTGAAGTGCGGTTTAACCAAGCAAAACCACGGCTCGGCTTAGGGTATGACACTGTGATGCGCTCAGCCACCATCACCGGAGGCGGGGCGATTTGCGCGACCGGACGCGCAGACTGCGTCGGCTCCGCTGCCAGAAGCTTTTGAGTATAGGCGTGCCGCGGCTTTGCAAAGACTTCTGCGGTTCGCCCAGTTTCGACAATCTCCCCCAAGGTCATGACATATGTCCGCTCACTATAGCGGCGCACAATCGTCAAGTCATGGGTAATCAGGAGCACCGCCATCTGGTATTTGATCTGCAGAGCTTTGATGAGTTCCAAAATTTGAGCTTGAACGATCACATCGAGTGCGGTGGTCGGTTCGTCTGCTATCAGCAGATCGGGCTTGTTGGATAATGCCATGGCGATCATCACGCGCTGCCTTTGCCCCCCAGATATCTGATGGGGGTATTTTTGAAGTAGGCCAGCTGGATCAGGCAGACCGACTTCTTCAAACAGCTCGATGGCGCGGGCAATTGCATCCTTGCGACGCACGCGTTGATGGGCACCCATGGCCTCGAACATCTGCTGTCCAAGCGTGTAAACTGGGTTGAGCGAACTCATCGGCTCTTGAAAGATCATGGCCATCGTTCGTCCACGCAAGGCGCGCAATTGCGACTCTGTGTGCGCTTGAATGTCAATCCCGTTCAAAGCGATCCGTGTCGCGTCACTCAATGAAGCCTTGCGCGGCAAGAGACCCATGATGGCGCGGGCCGTGACGGACTTGCCCGACCCCGATTCACCGACCAGCGCAACCATTTCACCCCGAGCAATTGTGAGGTCAACGCCTGCAACGACCCCACGACGACCGGTTTCTGTCTGAAAGCTCACCCCAATCTGGCTGGCTTCCAGGACAATGTCGGTAGCACGCTCGCTATCAGTAAGGGTCGATGGCATCACGCAACGCGTCCCCCACTGAATTAAGTGCAAACACCGTGATGAACACAAAGATCACCGGCGATAAAATCCATGGATAAGAGCCAATAGCCGCAAAGTTACCCGCATCCTGAAGCATCAAGCCCCAAGAAATCAAAGGCGGTTTGACCGCGAGGCCTAGAAACCCCAAGAAGCTCTCAAGCAGCACGATAGCGGGCAATGTCAGAGTGAAGCTAACGACAACGTGGGACAAAAGGTTTGGAGCCATATGACGCCCAATCACCCGCCATGGACTTGCGCCCAAGGCGATGGCGGCGCGCACATAATCTGTTTGGGCAAAGCTTAAGGTCTTGCTGCGCACCTCGCGCGACAGGCCTGCCCAGCCAAGCACAGACATCACGCCAACCATGATGAGCAAAAAACCGCCTGACGAAATGGTGACCGGGATCAACGCCCCTAAGGCCAGATAAAGGGGCAGTTGCGGGAAGGCGAGAACAAAGTCGACAAGTCGCTGCGACCAGCGATCAAACGCGCCGCCCAAATATCCGGCGGTCAAGCCCAATAATAAACCCAATGAGGTGGTGATGGTGACAACGGTCAAAGCCAAAAGAAGTGAGATCCGCGCGCCCATGATGGCGCGGGAGAGGATATCGCGGCCAAATCGGTCGGTCCCCAAAAAGTGCACCGCGCTGGCAGTTGATTTAGGGCCCAGAAAGTGCCTGTCTGTTGGCACCAGCCCAAAGAGGCGATGCTTGTCTCCCCGCACAAGAAAGCCTAGAGGCACAGCAGAAGTGCCTGCTATGGATATGATCGGTTGGGCCGTTACTGGATCGAGCAGGCCGGTCTCCACTGGATTGCGTGCGGCGATCCCAATACCATCGCCCGAAAACCCGATTGAGCTCGGC
>JBEINE010000252.1:0-3119 GCA_040378245.1 Hyphomonadaceae bacterium
ATCATTGATGATTATGGCCACCACCCCGTTGAGATTGCAGCGGTTCTAAAGGCCGCCCGCCAAGTCACGACAGGCAAAGTCGTTGCGGTTGTTCAACCACACCGGTTTTCGCGTCTGCAAGCCCTGTTTGACGATTTCGCGCGCTGTCTCAATGACGCCGATGTGGTGGCGATTACAGAGGTCTATAGCGCGGGCGAAGCACCCCTTGAAGGTATAGATGCCGATGCTTTGGTGCGTGCGGCGCGTGATCATGGTCACAAGCGCGTATCAAAGCTCGCTTCACCCGATGATCTGGCTGATTTTCTGCGCGCGACATGTGTCAGTGGCGATATCTTTGTGTGCCTTGGGGCAGGGGATATCACGGCTTGGGCAGGGGCGTTGCAGGGGAAGCTGGAGACGACGTCCCCTACTTAATTTTGCCTTCGACAAACTCAACATGCTTGCGAACGACAGGATCATATTTGTTCATGCGCAGCTTTTCCGTCTTCGTACGAGCATTCTTCTTGGTCACATAGAAGAAACCCGTGCCAGCCGAAGAGTTAAGACGGATTTTGATGGAGGCCGGTTTGGCCATAATAAATCTCCCGCGCTTGCGGTGTGTTGAAAGAAGAGGCGCGCTTAAAGCCTGAATGGAGGAAAAGGTCAAGCATTATCATGTAGTCAAAGCTGGCTAGCATGCGTCTCCGCTGATTAGGTTCGCACCGAACTCGATAGCCGTTTCGAAATTGCGCGACGGTGGCTCCATTGCTGCGCCAATCGCATCGCTTCTTCAATGCCTTCGATCAGACTGGCCGGCGTGATCGGCTTGGATATATGATGGTCGCATCCTGCTTCTGCCGCCGCTCGCACATGTTCGGGCATAGCGTTGGCGCTGAGCATCGCAATAGGCGTGCGCGGCAAATTTCCATCGGCTTCAAACTGACGGATCAGGCGGGTCGCTTGAAGTCCGTCCATTTCGGGCATTTGCATGTCCATGAGAACAATATCGAACTTGGCCGATTTAAAGTCATCCACCGCAATCCGCCCGTTCTCGGCGATCACAATCTCGGCGTTGAACGGGGCTAGGCACAAGGATGTTACACGCTGATTGATCGGATGATCTTCGGCCATGAGCACACGCAGAGGCGCCGCTGTTTCACTGGTTTGGCTGTTCTCGTCGGCTTCCTGATGGGATAGAAGGGCTGGCGGGCCTTTAGCGACGGCCAGTCTTATGAGTGGGATTGTGATACAAAACGTACTCCCAACGCCCAACGTCGAGCGCGACTCAATGTTTCCGCCCATCATTTCGGTCAGTGACTTGCAGATCGCAAGACCTAGGCCCGTTCCTCCATAAGCCCGTGTAATTGAGCTGTCGGCTTGTTCGAATCGAGAGAACAGACGGCTTGCGGTTTCCTCATCAAATCCTCTACCCGTATCGGTTACAGTGATTTTGATCCAAGTATCCGAGGCACGACCTGGCCGATTTGAATCCACATCCACTTTGAGTGACACTCGACCACTCGTGGTGAACTTGACGGCATTTGACGCCAAGTTGGTGATGATCTGGCGTAGCCTGATCCTATCGCCCAAAAACTGACCTGAGGTGTCTGGGCCGAAGTCGACTTTAAACTCGATGCCCTTTTCCTCGGCACGCATACCGATCAATTGGGCGGCCGCAGTGATTGTGGCCTGCAAGTCCATCGGCCCAAGCGAAAGTTCCAGCTTTCCGGCCTCGATCTTCGAAACGTCGAGGATATCGCTGAGCAACCTCTCTAAGGTTTCCCCAGACGATTTGATCAGATCGACCATTTCCCTTTCTGTAGGCCCCAAAGACGACTGACTGAGAACCGACGTTAAACCAATCACTGCATTGAGCGGGGTTCTTATTTCATGACTGACATTCGCCAAAAACGCTGATTTGGCTCGATTGGCCGCATCAGCAACTTCTTGCGCTCGTTGAAGCGCCTGACTTTTTTCGATGATTTCAGTGATGTCAGAAAATGTAACCACGGCGTGGGAAGGTCGTTCTGGATCATCTTCAAACAAGGGCCGTGCGGAAACACGTAACCAGCGCCGCGCTCGGTCTGGCTGTTCGATTCCCATCGTTACATTGTTGACAGCAAGACCTGTAGCCAAAGTTATCATAGCGGGATGGTGTTGACCGGGTAGATCTGTGCCGTCTTCATTGATAGCGCGCCAGCGCGGATCGATAGACGTTAGGCCCATCAACTGGTCGACAGTTAAACCTAAAGCGATACCCGCGCTCTCGTTTGCTGAAATAATTGCGCCCGTTCTATCTTGAACCACAACGCCATCCGACATGATGCCCAATACAACTTGCGAGCGGGCTGCCAGTTTATTGGCCTCCATGAGTAAACGTGACCGAGCATCGGCGTCCTCAGCAAGCGTCACTAATTTGATACGCCCAACGATCAGGTCCGCCATATCTCTCAGCGTCTTCAAATCGTCGCTGGAGAATTGTCGCGGTTTCGTATCGATGATACAGATTGTGCCAATCCGAATTCCTGGGCTGACGGACAGGGGTGCGCCAGCATAGGCCTTGATGAAGGGCGGGCCCGTGACCAGCGGATTGTCGCAAAAGCGGGCATCCTGAGTTGCGTCCGCAACTGTCAACACCTCATCGGTCATGATTGCATGTGCGCAGAACGCATATTCGCGACCAGTTTCGCACGCATCAAGGCCAACCTTGGCTTTGAACCACTGGCGATCGCTATCCACAAGCGAAACCAGCAAAATCGGGACATCAAACAGGCGTCGTCCCATACCAATGAGGGTTTCCAGTCCGGCATCAGTGGGCGTATCAAGGATATTGAGGTCGATTAATGCCTGAATGCGTATTTTTTCGTTGGAGGGGATAGGAAAAGTCATGTTAGGTGCCGCAGGTTTTCAATTGAAGAATTGATATCAAGTGGTGGCTTGGTGAGATGATGCATTCAGGCCATGATTGGTCGTTGCTTGAGAGGAAGGCTTTTTGCGCCAAGCTGCCGAAGCGGCGCTTTTTACAACCTTGAGGCGTAATTCCGCCATGATCTGTCGGATGTGATCCGTCGATGAATAGGCATTTCATGCTCTATATCCTAGGTTGCAATCAGCATATTAGTATCCAAAAATGGTTATCA
>JBEINE010000294.1:0-1992 GCA_040378245.1 Hyphomonadaceae bacterium
CGCTGAAGCCTCTTAAAAAATGGGATAATGGTCGCGATGTGGTCATTGCTGGCGACGCCGCTGGCGTCGTGGCCCCCTCGTCTGGCGAAGGCATTTATTATGCCATGGTCGCAGGGCGCGAAGCGGCCATTTCGGTAGCTGAAGCCTTGGCAACTGGCAAAGCCAGCGCACTTGCAGGCGCGCGCAAGCGCTTCATGCGTGCTCATGGTCAGGTTTTCTGGATATTGGGTATTATGCAGCATTTCTGGTATCGCAGTGACAAGCGGCGCGAACGTTTCGTCAAAATCTGTGACGACCCAGATGTCCAACATCTGACATGGCAGGCCTATATGAACAAGGAACTCGTGCGCGCTAAACCCGGTGCTCATGCACGCATCTTCTTCAAGGATATGGGCCATCTTCTGGGCTTGTCACCATCGTGACCGCCCAGCGCCGTATTTCAAAGGCCTCCGTCGCGATCTGTGTCTCAGTCCTGATCGTGGTGGTAGGTCTGGGACGTGTGATCACCGAATTGGGTCCGTGGTACCAGAGCCTCAAGGTGCCACCTTGGCAACCGCCCGGCGCCGCTTTTGGGCTGATTTGGACCACAATCTATCTTCTGACCACTGTTTCTGCGGTCTTGGCTTGGCGTGATCGTTCGTCGCCGCGCGAAGGACGCATACTTATTGTCCTTTTCGCCATCAATTGCGCGACCAATTTGCTTTGGAGCTTTTTATTCTTTAAATTACAAAGACCTGATTGGGCTCTATATGAAGTCGGATTCTTCTGGCTGTCCATTCTGGCGCTGATTGTCTTCATATGGCGACTCAATAAAATCGCGGCGGCACTCCTCCTTCCCTACCTAATTTGGGTTAGTATTGCGATTGGCCTTAATGTGGCTGTCGTTCAGTTGAACGGACCCTTTGGCTGAAGATGGAGGTCGCAGCTCTTCTTCAATCGCTGTTTACGAGTGGTCTTGGGGTTGATATCGCGCTGGCCTTTCTCGGGTTGGAGTTTCTTTATCTGTTATGGGCGGCACCCCCGTCTCGGCGCAGGCCAGTGGCATTCAATCTTGTGCTGGCTTTAGGCCCGGGTGTTTGTCTGATGATAGCTTTGCGCTGCGCACTCACCCAAACGGGCCTCCTTTGGGTTGCCTTCTGGCTCATGCTGTCCCTGCCGCTTCATATCGCCGACATTGTAAGGCGGCGCCCTTAGAGCGCGTCTAGTTCTTTTAGAACAAGTTTCGCGGCTAGGTATTTGATTTAGGGTCTTACCCACTTTTTGAATCAAAAAAAGCGGGACAGACCCTAGCGCATCTAAACGACTTTAAGCTGGTATGGCTTTTGTGGCGTCGTGGGGTGAGCCTGCCTCAACCCAGGTTCCGGCCCTTCCTGCGAGAATGGCATCGAGTGAGCCCAGTGCGCCGATCATCGCAATCTTTCCAGCTTTGGCCAAAGAGACTGCGGCGGCCACTTTGGGGGCCATGGTGCCGGGTGCAAAGGTCTGGGCTGAAAGTGCTTCTGGTGTGGTTCTGGCGATGCAGCGCGCATCAGGGGTTCCAAAGTTGGACATAATGCCCTCAACGTCTGTCAGCATGATCAGTGCATCAGCGCCCAGTTCGCGGGCCAAGAGCGCGCTGGCCGCATCCTTATCGATAACCGCTTCAATGCCGCCAATTTGACCGTCATCTGATACCATAACTGGAATGCCGCCCCCGCCAAGGCAAATGACGCTGATATCGGCGGCGACAAGTATCTTAAGCGCTGCAAGGTTCATGATGGCCAAGGGCGCTGGCGACGCCACGACGCGTCGCCAACCATGACCATCAGCGACGCTGGCCCAGCCATGTTTAGACAACGCCTCGCGATTAGAGTGTACCAGTCCGATGGGTTTGCTGGGGGATGCGAAGGCTGGGTCATCAACACTGACACAAACGTGGGTGAGTAAGCTTGCAAATCGTTGTTTGGGCGCGCGATTGGCCAGCTCCTGCTCAATCACATAACCAATCATCCC
>JBEINE010000172.1:0-5970 GCA_040378245.1 Hyphomonadaceae bacterium
CGATGTTCTTCCTGACCAACCGAAATCTCGTCAATCCACGCGTCACTGGCTGGGTCGATAATGCCGTAGATATCCACCGCGCACGCTATCTGTGCACAAAAGAGGCGCAGAAGGCACCGTCTTAAGCGTAAGTTGAAGCCAATAAAAAAGCCCAGCGGCGCGAACCGCTGGGCTTTTTTTGTGCGGCTAACTTTTAGCGCGCCGCACGACGACTGGGAGGTGTCGCTAATCCGGGCTCTTTGAACTTAGCGGAGATATTGCCGCAATTATTACTCATCCAATCGAAGATCAAAGTTGTGAATTGCAGCTTGTGCTCTGGCGTCATTTCCACGATTTGGTGGGCCATGCCGGGAATCTCCACATAGCGGAAATTGGCCTTTGGATTAACTTGACGCATCCGCGCTGCGGCCGTTCGGGAGTGGATTGTATCGGCTTGGCGATCATAGGATCCATGGAAGATCAACCAGGGGATACTCACCTTGTCGAGATCTTTCATCGGGTCGCGACCAGCCACCGTAACGCCTTGATTGATCCGCGCGACGCGGTTAGCGCCCCATTCATTAGAAATACGCTCAAGATCAATCGCTGGAGAGCCAGAAATCGCGCATTGCCACAGGCCTTTTGATGCATCTGATGAGCGTGCAGCGGCTGAGGCCGCTGCAAAGCCGCCATAGGAATAGCCGTACATCATCATGCGGTTGGGGTCTGCATAGCCCTGCTCAACCAGCCAGCGCGCGCCATCATCTTTGTCATCTTGCATCTTGGCGCCCCATTCTTTGTCGCCAGCCTTCCACAATGTCATGCCCAAGTCGGTGGATCCACGATAATTGGGCAACAACACAGCAAACCCGCGCGTGGCGAACATTTGCGACCAATGACCGCTGTCATAATCCATATCGTCACGGGCCCAGGGGCCGCCATGGGGCATCACGACCAGTGGCAAGGGGCCATCCCGCTCTTTCTGATAGCCTGGAGGCGTGTAGAGAATGCCGGGGATCATCAATCCGTCACGCGCTGGATAGGTGACCCATTGCGCGCCGCCTAGATTGCGACTGTCCCAACCTTCCAATATCGAGCCAATGCGCACGAGTTGGCGCTGATCCTTTAACAAATAGAAGGCGTCTGGGCTGTTGGGTGCTGTTGTGCGAACCAAAATCCGCGAGCCGTTGTTACGAAGTCCGCGCAGCGAAACAAGCTGGCCGGGAAATGCGCGCTCGAGAAGCGCTTGAATACGCGATAGATCAGGGTCGGAATATATACATTCCCGCGATGGCCCCAAATAGCAAAAGCCAGCGATTTTATCAGTGCCGATTACGGCATCGTCGGCCTCGTCTTTGGACCAAAATACAATGCTGGCGGCATCATATTCTGTATTGGCAAACAACGGGTCCTCAAGCTTTTGCTCGGCGATATTGTAACGAGCCAGAACGGAAAAATTGGTATTCTTGTTAGTCGCGACGTACAGATATCTTTCGTCTGAACTCATACCCAAGACGTCAACCTGGAACCTCTTTTTGATATCACGGGTCAGCCCCGTCATCTCAACCCAGTCGCCCTTGGCTGGGCGCCAAAAAACTCGACTGAACCATGTCCCATCCTTTGGCTGCAACTCAGTTTTGGTACGAATTTGGCCGTTGGCGTCGGTAATTCCTACGATGGCACCTGTGGGTGCCTCCGGCATCATATTGAAGGACTCATTATTATCTCCCAGACGCGCCACTCGTGTGCTGCGGCCTGTTCTGACGTTATACTTCAACGCTTCGCCGCCTGTTTCGGTCTGGGCCTGAACCAGAATATTATCGGGATCGGCGGGCAGGCGACTGAGAAGGTCAAAACCAGAGAATTCGCCTTCGATCTCCATGAAGTTTTTACCTTCCAGATCGGTAACGGCGGCTTTAGCGAACCAATCGGAATTGGCCCCCAGTGCCACAGGCTGGTTGGCGAAAATCAGCAATCGGTCGTTTTTGACGAAGGAAACCGCGAGAAATCGCATTGAGCGGGATCCAAATTGAACCGGGACCTTGTCCATCTCGTCGGTCTTCCAAATCCGAACGACTGGATTTTGCCCTTTCACGGCTGCGATCCCAGCGATATGTTTCCCGTCCGGGCTGATCACGACATTGGCCAGTTCCCAATCGGCGGCCACCACCGCAAGTGGTAATGGGCCCTTCGCCACACCTTCAGTTTGAGCCTGATTTTGCGCCTGCGCCGGCAAACCCGAAAAGCATAAGCCTGCGGTCAACAAGGCAAAAAGAGTAGGTCTAAGGCTTGGAATCTTCAACATAATCTGGAGCTCCGTTAAGGTTGCAGGATTGCCGATTAAGGCGCACGTCAAATGGACCTATGTATAGTCTAACTGGTTATCCGCAACAGCATTTAACACTAAAGCGACGTTTTTGTTGCGAAATTACAACACTTTTGAGGCGATGTCACATCAACCCGCCAATCTCAGTATTGCTTACTTGTAACATTTTCTCAACGAAGGCTTTCTGCGTCAAAGCGCAATCACGCGCGAGACTATATTCGAGCACGCAAGCTCGGAGAGCAAATGGGGAAATAGTGTGGACAATCGTTTCAAAGCTCAACTTTTTCTGGCAACCGCCTTGGTAGCCTTTGGTGTGACTGCGGGCTCGGCGACGGCTCAAACGGTTGCGCCACCGCCAGCCGCTGCGCCCGCGAAAACCGATGAAGAAAAGGCGCAAGAGGCCGCAGCCGCAGCCGCAGCCGCAGCCGCAGCCACCGCTGCTGCGCGCAAACCTGACACGGTGGTCGTAACCGGGTCGCGAATCCGTCGTGATACCTTCAACACCAGCTCGCCCATCACAGTTTTGACTCGCGAAGAAATCCGTGAGTCAGGCGAAATTGACATAACAGAGACCTTGCAACGATCGACCGCTGCGCTCGGAACCGCGCAAATCAATAACTTCTTTACAGGCTTTGTCGTTGAAGGCGGTCCGGGTGCCCAGACGGTTGGTCTGAACAGCCTCGGGGCGGGTCGTACCCTCATTCTGCTGAATGGTCGTCGTTTCCCGATCTCAGGCGTTGGTGGCACTACAGGCTTTGTGGATTTACAGTCGATCCCGTCTCTGGCGTTATCGCGCCAGGAGATTCTCAAGGATGGCGCTTCCCCACTCTATGGCTCAGACGCTGTCGGTGGCGTGATCAACAATATCACCCGAACCAACGTCAATGCTTTTGAACTGAGTGCAAATGGCTCAGCGACGTTTGAGGGCGGCGCTGAAGAGTTTCAGGTCGGCGCTTTGTGGGGCAAAACAGCCGATAAATGGAACATCATGGTTTCGGGCCAATATTTCGAACAGAAGCCTTTGACGGTCGGTGATCGCGGTGGCTGCGCACAGGATTATGTCTTTAATGCAGACACAGGCGCGCGCGCTGACTTCATAGATCCCAAAACGGGTGAGGCCCGTTGCTTCGGTCGCAATGGAACAGCCTATGCTTGGCTCTCGACGCCTTTTGGTGCCTATCGCATCGATCCCAATGCGCCGACTTCTGGGCCTGTCATCGGTGTCCGCCCAGATATCCGCCCATTTCGCGCTGGTGATCCAGGTTTTGGTACCACCGCAACCGCCGGCCGTTGTATCCGAAGCGATGGTGCCAATGTTTCTTGTACGACCGCCGCGGTTTTGTCAGTTCCAGGCTTCAGCCGTCTATTCAACCCAACATTCGGCAGCATAGGCGAGCCGATCTTCAATCAATATGAGTATGATTTGCCAGCGGTGGACAGAACTCAATTGGTGTCACCCTCGAAAAGCACCAATTTTTATGGCCAAGCGGCCCGAGATCTTGATATTTTGGGTGGTATAGAAGTGTTCGGGGAGCTTTTGTTGGCGCGACGTGAGTCAAGCCAAGTTAACGCTGCACAATTGTTTGCGGAAATCCCAGGTACGGCCTCAACCAACCCTTTCCGCGCATTGAACACACCTGGGACCAACAGTGCTGCTGTGACCTTTGTCGCATTGCGTGAAATCAAAAGCTCTCAGACCGTTGACACAGGTCAATTGGTGTTAGGTGCACGGGGCAAAACGGGTGGTTTCCTTTCGTTCCTAAAACAGGGCGCATGGGATATCTCGGTGCAAACCTCTTCATCTAAGGGCGATTATACCGGCACTGTTGTCTATGGGGATCGCGTCTTCGCATCTGCCGAGACGACATTGGTCAATGGTGTTTTGACCTGTCCGAAGCCCGATTCAGCGCCAGCTTGTTTACCGATCAATCTGTTTGATCCCCGCATTTTGAGGGGCAATTATACGGATGCTGAGAAGGCGTATCTATTTACCAGTGATCCGGGCAGTACCGAATATAAACAGACAGTGTTTGACGCTACGATAACTGGGGATTTGTTTGAGATTAAAGGTGCTGGCGATCCTGTCGCTATCGCTCTTGGCCTACATGGCCGGAAGTTCTCGATCAATGACGTGCCCGGCGCCCAAGCGCGCGGTGGAAATACGCCATTTGACTCCTCCGCTGCTATCACCAAAGGCGACGACGCGGTGATTGAAGCGTTTGGGGAGCTAAGCGTTCCGCTTCTGGCCAAGAAGCCGTTGTTTGAAAGTTTGGAAGTCACGGGTGCCTATCGTTTTACGCGCTATGATTCCTATCCCCAAAACGCGACTTGGAAGCTAACCGCCAATTGGGCCATTACGCCTCAGCTCCGGATTATTGGATCGTCGGGAACTTCTTACCGGGCCCCACAATTGTGGGAGCTTTATTTAGGCAATCAAACGGGCTTCAGTTCTCAAGCTGCGCTAGACCCCTGCATCAATTGGGGAGAACGGACACCGGGCATTGTCACACAACGCTGCGCAGCCGAAGGCATCCCCGCTGATTATGATGGTGCCGCCGAGAGTGCTACAATCATATCAGGCGGTGGTATTGGTGTATTGAAGGAAGAAGAGTCACGCTCTGATATCCTCAGCCTCCTCTATACGCCCAGCTTTGCTGATCTAAAAATAAGGCTTGACGGCTGGCAGATTGACCTTACCGATCAGATTGCTCAGTTTGGAGGGGGCTCGATCGTTAACGCCTGCTATAGAGATACGCGCGGTCGTGCCCCCACATTCTGCGGATTATTTAAGCGCGACAACAACCCAGCATCGACAAACTTCCGTGGTATCACGGAAGTTCGCGATAACTTCGTCAATCTCAACTCTCAATTCGTTCGCGGTCTGGACATGACGGTGGATTATGTTCGTGAGTTTGCCGTGGGTCGGTTTGCTTGGAATTCCGAAACACGCTGGGTATTTGAGAACACTGTCGGTTTGTTTGATGAAACCAATCCCACGGACTTCTCAGGGAGATTGGGGAACCCGAAAGTCGTCAGCATCAATCGGTTTAACTTTACCCGCAAGGATTGGCGCTTTACATGGATCACCACAACCATTGGAAGCTCATCGGGAGAAGAAGATTTCACCGAACTCCAGCCCAATCCTCGTCCTGTCGTGCCGGGGACACGCTTTTCCTTCAATGGGGTGACCAATATCCGTTTTAAGACACGCTTGGAACCAACCACGTATCACACGTTTTCTGTGCGTTATCTCAGTGATGATTGGACCATTGTCGCTGCGATTCAGAACATCTTTGGTGAAGAACCGCCAGCATTGTCGGATATTACCAATCAGAGGTTGGGCAATAAATTTTCGAGCAGCCAATATGACTTTGAAGGTCGTTCGATTTCGCTGCAGGTGGAGCGCAGATTCTAAGGGTCCCGTCCCGTCTTTTTTGAATCAAAAAAGCGAGATAAACAGACCCTCAATCAAATACCGAGACGCGCAACCTGGTTCTAAAAGAACCAGACGCGCTCTGAAGTTCTAACGGCGTCACATTGCCAAAAAGAAAAAGGCGGCCCTCAGGGTCGCCTTTTTTGTTGCCCTGATGCTGATTTTGCCGACACTCAGGCAGCATTGCCCTTTATTGCGACAAATCAGCAACACGCGTGCTGTATGTGTCACG
>JBEINE010000221.1:0-4130 GCA_040378245.1 Hyphomonadaceae bacterium
CCCCCGCGTCGCCCCCGATGCGCCTGAAGTTCGCGCTGCCTTAGAGCCCGGCACAATCTAATGCCCCCTAAGCCGCCTTCGAAATTATTTGCCGTTGAAGGCCTTTGCGGACGGCCCTGCCTGCGCAACGGCCCGCTTCAATCATCTGCGCGATTTGGGGCGTCAAGGGGCGAAATCTGCTTTGCCGACGCATTGAACTGTTCCTAAGCCTCTTTCGCTTCAAGCGATTGCCGTCCTTAGAGCATCTTGCGCAAAATCTGAAACAGACTTTCGCAAAAAGCATGCTCTGATTCAATATTCTAGAGCGACTTGGGCGCTTCCCGTAGGAAGCGCGGCGCTCCAGACTAAGCAAGCCGCGATCGCCTAGCCCCCAGCGATATCAGACATCTCAATCGCTTGGCCGGTTTTAGCGGATCGCTCAGCGGCGGCCCCGACGCGCACAGCTTGAAGCCCGTCAAAGGCCGAAATCTGAACCGGGCCGCCATTGAGGATAGCATCGATCCATGCCCGTTGTTGATAATAAGTTGCCCCAAAGTGGGAGCCAGCTTCTAAGGCGGCCTTATCCACCGAGATAATCTCACGGCTTATATTCTTGGGCTCCCTAAAGCCGACGCGGGGGCTGAAAATCACCTCACCGGGCGGGATTAAGACATCAAGGCGGGCTTTATCACCAGTGGCACTGATCTCCTCCTGATGCTCTGCCCCATCTGCAAACATGCACAGATCCAGCATGGCGCGGGTCCCGTCAGCGAAATCGACGATGGTGAAACTATTGTCGAGAATGTCAGGCTTGCGGCCATCATAGCTCTCGTCTTGATGGTTCACGTCCATGCGGCCCGAGCAATAAACACGTGTCGGCTCGCTGCGAATAATCGTGCGCATCAAATCAAAAAAGTGACAGCATTTTTCAACCATGGTGCCGCCCGTATTCTCGCTAAAGCGGTTCCAATTGTCGACTTTTTGCAGGAAGGGAAAGCGGTGTTCGCGAATAGACACCATCACTAATCGTCCAACATCGCCTTGATGGATGCGGCGGATGAAATGAGCCGCTGGCGGCATAAAACGGTATTCCATGCCGACCCAGAAAACGCCCTTATGATGATCGGCCCGATCTACAACGCGCGCCGCATCATCCGGCGTTGTTGACAGCGGTTTTTCGCACAATACGTGAAGATCAGTCTCAAAAATGGGGGCCAACACATCCCCATGTGTATGATTAGGTGAGGCGACGACAATGGCATCCACTTTACCAGACCTAACCAAGTCGGCCCCATCGTCGAATAAAGCGACGTTGCTGCCCTTTAACTCCAACAGGGATTGACTCTTTTTTAGCATCGGCTCTGAGGGATCTGCCAAAGCTGTAATTTCAACTTCTGGCATTAAGTTGAGATTGTTAATGTGCTCAAAACCCATCATGCCGGTGCCAATAACACCGACTCGCAACTTACTACCCATTTAAAGTCCCGTCTCACTTTATGACTCAATCGCCTTGGATAAGACAAATCGTCAAAGCATACATGTGTTATTTTCACATCTAGGACAAAAATGATGCGCCCACCTGTGGAAGTGAGTTGGTTTTCAGCCCTGTGCGACGATGATTATGAGTTTTTGGGGGTGCCAGACGCCGCCCTAGAATCAAGCTTCGAGCATTGTCGCAATATTGCCTTAACCGCTGAGAAGAACGGATTTGACAATATATTGCTGCCATCGGGCTATCAATTGGGTATAGATAATACGGTGTTTGCAGCGGGCCTTGCCAGCTTAACCCATAGCATGCGGATGTTGTTGGCGGTGCGGATCGGGGAAATGTGGCCGCCTCAAATGGTGCGCCAAATCGCCACTTTGGACCGTATGATGAAAGGCCGCCTCGCACTTAACTTCATCTCGTCAGAAATGCCCGGCGAAACCATGGCCAGCGCCCGCCGCTATGCCAGAACACTGGAAGCCATGGTGATGTTGCGCGGCTGGCTTAATGGTGAAACCGTCCAGCACAAAGGCGAGCATTATCAGTTTGATCTGGCCCCGCCACGCATGACCACCCAAAGCGGGGTAGCGCCTTTATTTTACTTTGGCGGCCTATCGGAAGATGCGCGCCAAACCGCGGCGCAAGGCGCCGATGTTTATTTGATGTGGCCTGATACACTGGCCAATTCCAAAGCCGTTATTGACGATATGAAGGCGCGTGCTGGTAAATTTGGCCGCACCCTGAAATATGGCTTTCGTGTCCATGTCGTTGTGCGCGAAACAGAGGAAGAGGCGCGCAATGCCGCAGACCGACTCTTGTCGAAACTTGACGCCCAGACAGGGGCCGCCATTCGCGCCAAGTCTTTAGATTCAACCCCAACCGGGGTCGCTCAACAAGCCCAATTGCGGGAGGCTTCTGCCAGCACGGGCGGCTATATCGAAGACAATCTCTGGACTGGCATAGGCCGCGCCCGCTCTGGCTGTGGTGCAGCAATCGTTGGCGATCCCGATCAAGTTTTGGCAAAGATTAATGCTTACCGAGATATTGGCTTTGAGGCTTTTATTCTGTCGGGCTATCCCCATGCGAGCGAATGCGATTTGTTTGGCCGCTACGTGCTGCCAAAGCTCAATCATGGTCAGCTGGTGATGTGAGCCCCGGTGGCATGGCTCGCCTTTAGGGCGGAAATCAACCTAAAGCCCAATTTGTCTCGCCAACTCCGCCAGATTAGCCTCAGGCCGGGCACCAAAGTGGGAGATGACTTCGGCCGCCGCCAAGGATCCCAATCGCCCGCAGGTCACAAGGTCACGGCCGCTCGCCAGACCAAAGAGAACGCCTGACGCATAAAGATCGCCCGCCCCTGTTGTATCAACGACCTTTTCAACACGATCAGCGGCCACATGGACCACGTCCTCGCCGCGCGCCAAAACTGAACCCCGTTCGGACCGGGTTAGAGCGACGAACTCACAATCGGCGCGCGCTGCGGCCAGTGCCACATCAAACTCTGTCTCGTCATAAAGTGCCAAAATCTCAGCTTCATTGGCGAACAAAATATCAATATGCCCTGCGACCAGATCACGAAATGCCTGTTTGTGACGATCAACACAGAATAGATCTGACAATGTGAGGGCGACTTTCCGACCCGCTTGATGCGCCATATCAGAGGCTTGAACAAATGCCGCCTTGGCCTCGGGGGCGTCAAATAAATAACCTTCGAGGAACACAATGCCCGCTGACGCAATCTTGGCCTCGTCTAAATCGTCAGCGGTCAGTAGCGGTGAGCAGCCCAAAAATGTGCTCATCGACCGCTGCCCATCTGGGGTCACATTAATCAGGCAGCGCGCCGTCGAGGGTCCGCCTGTGCGGGGGATAGTATCATAGGCGACGCCACCCGCATTGAGATCATGACGGAAGACCCCGCCTAATTGGTCATCACTGACTTTGCCAATATAAGCACCGCGCCCACCAAATGAGGCGATACCTGCCAAAGTATTGGCAGCCGAACCGCCCGAAATCTCGCGCCCTGGGGCCATTTTGGCATAGAGGATCTCCACGGCTGGCTCATCAAAAATCAGCGTCATCGCGCCCTTTGAAATCCCATGCTCGATCAAAAATGCGTCGGTCGCCGGCGCGATGACGTCAACAATGGCGTTACCGACGCCGCAGACGTCAAACTGGATACTCATAATGATAAACTCCTCGCCCCCATAAATGCCTGACATTGAGTGGCGCGATTGTGTAGACGCACTGGGGCGAGATCGCTAGTCAGAGGTCGCTATGAAAACCATCGCCATTCTTGTCACGCACGGCTATTATCCAAGCCGCCCTGATCGCGACGATCCACAATATGTTGAAGACCAGATATCGGTCATAAGCCAAGCGCTAGCGGGCTATGACGTCGCTGTGGAGCTGGTGTTTTGGCAGGATGAGGGCACGGATTGGCGGCGTTTTGCTGCCGTTATACCGCTTTTGGCTTGGAATTATCCCCAAGAAGTCGAGGTCCTTTTGCGACGCCTCGAAGAGATCGAGGCGGCGGGGGTTTTGTTGCTCAATGATGCACCGACCCTGCGCGCCAATATGGACAAAGGCTATTTGGCAGATTTAGCGGCACGCGGCGCGCCCGTGCCTCCGACTATGTCGGTTGATGCCTGTACGCCGGAGGTGATCC
>JBEINE010000249.1:0-3147 GCA_040378245.1 Hyphomonadaceae bacterium
CAATGGGTGACATGGTGGAGCCAGCCTTGGGCTTATGGATTTCAACGGCAGGTGTGGGCTCAGATGGTGCATTCCAAGCGGGGAATGCACCCTACGGCGCGAAGCGCATTGCTGTTTGGGGCGGTCAAGGGCAGAAGCGAAGCGTCACTTCACGGCTCCAAACAGACAATTTCACAATCGAACCAGCGCTTTGGTGCGTGCAGGGCACCGCCCGCACCAAAGCGCGTCCAAAGCCACTTTCCCTTTTCACTTCAGGCGTAAAGTGGAAGGCTGCGCACCTACCCCACCCTAACCAACCAAAGCCTCCATCTCCGGCTCAAACAAAACGTCTGAACCCGCGGTCACCGACGCCATAAGCCCTTGAACTTGCGCCAGCACATTCTCCGCGAAAAAGCCTGCGAGTGAGATTTTGGAGGTCATGAAGGCGGCATCGCCTGACTTGGCCTGTAAATGGCCCAGCGCCGCCAAGGCACCTTTGGCCAAGGTCCAGCCCCCGGTGACATCTCCGGCCAGTTTTAAAAAGGGCGTCGCGCCGGCCAGGGCGTCGCGCTTGGAGTTTCCCGTTTGCGCCCGTATCAGCCAGTTGGCGGCCTCTTCAAACACATTGATCGCCTCATTAAGCCTTGTGCCCACCCATTTGACCTGTTCGTTATTGGCATGTTCGCACGCCATGGCCGTGGCGCGCATCTCGCTGATCAGCGCCGCAAGGGGTGCGGCCCCGTCCATCGTCAGTTTCCGGCTGACCAAATCAATGGCTTGGATGCCATTTGTGCCTTCATAGATGGCCGCTATTCGGGCATCACGGTAGAATTGCGCCGCCCCACTATCCTCGACAAACCCCATGCCGCCATGGATTTGCACGCCAAGTGAGGCAACTTCCACCGCCATATCCGTTGACCAGCCTTTGGCAATGGGCGTTAGCAATTCCTCGCGGCCCTTGGCGATGCTGCGGGCTTCTTCGGTTGTGCCATGCTGAGCGACATCGCAGGCAAGCGCGGTCATATGGCACAAAGCGCGCGCTGCGCTGACTTTGGACTTCATCGTCATCAACATGCGCCGAACATCAGCATGGTGGAAAATCGGACTGGGTCCCGTTTCCGTCCAGCCCTCAGCGCGGCCTTGTTTGCGCTCCAGCGCATAATCATAGGCTTTCTGGAAAGCCGCATCGGCAACACCCACCCCTTGGAGGCCGACATTGAGGCGGGCGGAGTTCATCATGGTGAACATATAATTCAAGCCCTTATTGGGCTCACCAATCATCCAGCCAATCGCCCCACCCTGATCACCGTAAGACATGGTACAAGTGGGCGAGGCATGAATGCCCATTTTGTGCTCAAGACCGATGCAGCGCACATCATTGTGAACGCCGGGATTTCCATCACCATCGGGCAGAAACTTTGGCACCAGAAAGAGCGAGATGCCTTTCACGCCCGGGGCCGCACCCTGAAGCCTCGCGAGAACCAGATGCACGATATTCTCCGCCAGCTCATGCTCACCCCAGGTGATATAAATCTTCTGACCGAAAATCTTATAGCTACCATCGTCGCTGGGGACAGCACGCGTCGTGAGCGCACCGACATCAGAGCCAGCCTGTGGCTCTGTCAAATTCATCGTCCCCGACCATTGGCCCGTAACGAGCTTTGGTAGATAAGTGGCGCGCTGCTCTGGGCTGCCATGGGCGCTGAGCGCTTCGACCGCCCCCAAGGTCAGCATCGGGCACAGACCAAAACTCATATTGGCGGCATGCATCATTTCATGCACCGCTAAAGCGACACCTTTGGGCAAGCCCATGCCGCCAAATTCGGGTGCAAATGGGATGGATAGCCAAGCACCTTCGACGAATTTCTGATAAGCATCAGCAAACCCATCCGGAGATATGACGCTGCCATCCCCAGCCAATTGCGTACCGGCCCGATCGCCTGGCGCATTGAGCGGCGCTAACACATCATTGGCGAGTTTTCCCGATTCCGTCAGGATTTGCTCAAGTAGATCAGAGCTTGCCTCTTCAAACAGACCTTGCTCACGCAAAGCGGCGAGGCCCGCCATCTCTTCAAGGGAAAACCGGATATCTCGAACGGGGGCGTTATATGGCATAGACTGCAACCTTTGACGTAGGTCAATGAATTGACTGGCTCAGTGAGGAAAACACCGTGTTGCTGAAAAATACAAATTAGAGACTTAGCAACTCTTGTTTTGACGTATATTATGATGTCTGTAGCGTCCATGCCATCACGCAGACGCACGCGAAGGATTTCAAACTCATGCGCCATACTTTAGCTCTCGCCCTGTGTTCATCTTTGGCCATATTGGGTTGCGCCACGTCTGGCGTGACAGCGCCAACAGCTGCCGCTGCCGCAACCCTTGCTCCTGCTATTGTTGATCAGGCCAAGGTCGACAATTTGGCTAGCCAGCCTGCAGGGACTTATGAAATAGAGCCCACGCACACCAGCGTGACGTGGCGGCTGAGCCACGCGGGCCTGTCAACTTACACAGCCCGTTTTGACAAAATCTCTGGTACCATTGAGTTCAACCCGCAAGCGCCAACAACCTCGTCAGCCCTGATTATGATTGATCCCAATTCGGTCAATACGGGCCTGCCAGACTTTGACAAAAAGATTGCCAAAGACGTGTTCAAGGCGGAAGTCACGCCGATGATCACTTTCAAATCCAAGAGCTTGACCGCCACGTCGCCAACCACGGGCATAATGACGGGTGACCTAACCATTGCCGGCGTCACCAAGCCGATGACTTTGAATGTCTCCTATAATACAGGCCGCATGAGCCCATTTGCCCGCCGTCAGAACGTTGGATTTTCCGCCAGCGGCACGATCAAGCGCTCTGATTGGGGCATGACCAATTGGGCCGCTGGTGGCATTGGCGATAGCGTCGATCTCATCATCGAAGCTGAATTCTTGAAGAAGGCCTCTTAAGCATGGCAAACACATGGGCGGGTAACGAACAACGATCAAGCTACACCTTGGTTGCTGTCGCTTTGCATTGGATCATCGCGGCTGCGATTGTCTTGCAAATTCTCGGCGGCTGGCAGATGGAGGATTTGAAGGGGCCTGAAAAGTTTGCCGCTTTTCAAACCCACAAGAGCCTTGGTCTAACGATATTGGTATTGTCCATTGCCCGCCTATTGTGGCG
>JBEINE010000131.1:0-8396 GCA_040378245.1 Hyphomonadaceae bacterium
AGCGGGTCGCGGTAGATGCTATTAGTCATCTTATCTTCCAGGATTCGAGCTGGAGCGCGTCTGGTTCTTTTAGAACCAGTTGTGCGTCTAGGTATCTGATTTAGGGTCTGTTTATCCCGCTTTTTTGATTCAAAAAAGACGGGACAGACCCTAGCCCTGTTACACCCAGCTGCGGTTTTTTCATAAAATCTTTTGGACGTGATCACAATAACAAAGCGGCAGATTGTTGATGTCGAGTTGGGGTTTATCAGCCCAAAAGGTCGGTCAGACTATCGACAAGGTCGGTCTTTTCCCATGAAAAGCCACCATCGCTATCGGGTGCACGGCCAAAATGGCCATAGGCAGCGGTCCGAGCGTAGATTGGCTTGTTAAGGTCAAGATGGCCGCGTATGCCCCGCGGTGTCAGGCGCATCAATTGCGGTAGGCGGGCTTCAAGTGCGGCCAAGTCGCAGCGCTCTGTCCCGTCGCAACTTGCATAAATGGACAAAGGCTCTGGCACGCCAATGGCATAGGATAATTGCAACGTACAGCGATCCGCCAGACCTGCCGCGACAATATTCTTGGCCAGATAACGCGCGGCATAGGCGGCCGAGCGGTCAACTTTTGTCGGGTCCTTACCAGAAAATGCCCCGCCGCCATGGGGTGCGGCACCCCCATAGGTATCGACAATAATCTTGCGGCCAGTCAGGCCACAATCCCCGTCGGGACCTCCGACGACGAATTTGCCAGTAGGATTAATGTGCCAAGCACAATCGTCAGAAATCGGCAGAACCTCGCCAAGTGCTGCGCGGATATAAGGCTCAACAATGTGGCGAATGTCTTCGCTGGTCAGATTTTCATCCAAATGCTGGGTTGATAAGACAATGGAGGTCGCAGCGACGGGTCTATTGTTTTCATAGCGTGCGGTAACCTGACTTTTGGCATCGGGGCCCAGCATTGAGAGAATGCCGCTCTTGCGGGCGTCAGCCAAGTCTTTCAGGATTTTGTGGCTGAACTGAATCGGTGCGGGCATCAGCTCGGGGGTTTCGTTTGTTGCGAAACCAAACATAATACCTTGGTCGCCAGCACCCTCCTCCTTATTGCCACTGGCATCGACGCCTTGGGCAATATGCTCAGATTGCCCATGGAGCAGCACTTCAATGTCGGCATATTGCCAATGAAAACCGTCCTGTGCATAGCCAATATCCTTGATCGCCATGCGCGCCGTATGGGCAATCAAATCCTCGGTTACCGTATCGGTGCCCCGAAACTCACCGGCGATAACCACCCGATTGGTGGTGGCTAAGGTCTCCGCCGCGCACCTCAAAGCCCATGGATCAAGGCCTTCTGCAAGGGTCTGTCTGAAATAAAGATCAACGATTTCATCGGAAATGCGGTCGCATACCTTGTCGGGATGGCCCTCAGAAACACTCTCGGATGTGAATAAATAGGAGGCACGAGCCACAAGACTTCTCCCAGCTGACAAAGACGGGACTTAAATACATGTTTATATCTTGAAATCAACTGCCCTCATCAATGCCAGAGGCGAACACCGCGCTTTGCTTGTCATCAATCAAGTATAACTTATTGATCCAAGATCGTTTTAAGCTAAACTCACTGTTGATGTTGCTTTGAATGCTTTGGCGTAGTGGCATGGCTCGCTCAAATGTGTCAGTCTCATTTTATGCCTAGATCGCAAAATGCCACAGCCGCAATCGCTAATCTCGCCAAACTTGTGAGTTTTGATACCACCTCGCGTCATTCAAATCTGGCACTGATTGAGTGGGTAGAGCAGTATTTGACGCCTTTGGGCGCCAGTCTCACGCGCGTGCCCAATGAAGATGGCAGCAAGACGAATTTGATCGCGAGCTTTGGGCCCGTGGGTGTCGCGGGCGGCGTCGTGTTATCGGGCCATAGCGATGTGGTGCCAGTTGATGGTCAAGATTGGCATAGCGATCCTTGGATTCTGTTTGAAAATGACGGCAGGCTTTATGGTCGTGGCACCTGCGACATGAAGGGCTTTAGTGCGTGTGTCCTGGCCGTCGCGCCCATGATGGCGGGCGCTCAACTCAAGGTGCCGATCCATTTTGCTTTGTCTTATGATGAAGAAGTGGGATGTTTGGGAGCCCATAGCTTGGTTGAACGGCTCAACGCCCTGTATCCTGGCATTGCAGCCGTTATTATTGGCGAACCCAGCGACATGAAAGTGGTGTCGGGTCAGAAGGGGTTGGCGAGTTTTACGATTGAAGTTACGGGGCGCGAAGCCCATTCTAGCCAGGTGCAACAAGGTGTCTCGGCCATTATGGAGGCGATTCCATTATTGACCGCTTTGCACACACTGGCCGGCGATGCGCGTTTCGCGGCACCAAAAGACAGCCCGTTCTCTCCGCCAGGAACCACAATTACGATTGGCCTGCTAGAGGGGGGGACAGCCGTTAACATTCTGGCGCGACAATGCCGCTTTACCTTTGATATGCGCTTTGAAGCGGGCGACGATCCGCGTGTTTATGAGGATCAGATCCGCGCCCTTGTTGAAGCAACCGATGCTGCCATTAAAGCGCGGGCGCCTGAAGGTGGGGCTATATTGATCCCACGCTCGCTATCCCCGGCGATGACACCGCAATCCGATGGTGCGGCAGAAGCTTTGGTTCGGGCATTAACTGGGGATAATGAATTGCGCGCCGTGGCTTACGCCACTGAAGGCGGCATATTTCAAGGCGGCGGGTTATCGACAGTCATTTGCGGGCCAGGCTCCATCGCCCAAGCCCATCAGCCCGACGAGTTCATAGAAATTGAACAGATCGAAAGCTGCGTCGCTTTCTTGGAACGGTTGGTTAAGCGACTGAGCGTTTGAGTTAGAGGGCGTTAGGTCGACAGTGAATCGCAAATCCGCTGAGGTGCCCTTAAGTCTAGACCTTTTGCTTGGGAAGGGTTTTAGTGTGGCAGCGTCATCAACAAAGGCCGTCCCAGACGAAAACCTTGAAGTTTGCTCTATCCTCCATCAGACTAACGCAGCATTTAGCCCTTATAATCCGCCCAAGTGCCTTCACGGGTCAGAACCTGCGCATCTGCGTCGCCGCCCCGAACATAGTCAGGCCCAAGCGGGGCTTTTAGCGCACCGCCGGGCACATCAAGCACATAGAGCGGCTGCGCGAGGCCGCTGGTTGTGGTCCGCAGCGCGCGCATCAGCGCTTGGCCTTGCGCTATGGTGTTGCGAAAATGGGAGGTACCCGGGGCCAAATCGGGGTGGTGGAGATAATAGGGCTTAACCCGATTGGCGACAAAAGCACGCATCAGCGCTGATAGGGTCTCAAGATTATCATTGACGCCTTTAAGCAGAACCGACTGGCTGACCAACGCTATGCCGGCGTCGGCCAATCGGGCTAAGGCCGCGCAGGCTGCTGGTGTAAACTCTCTGGGATGATTGGCATGGACGGCAACCCATGTCGCGACCCCCGGTGCCCGCAAAGCGGCTACAAAGTCTGGGGTTACCCGCGCGCTATCCACCATCGGCACCCGTGTGTGCCAGCGCACGATCTTCACATGATCAATGGCCGCAAGCCTCCCCGTCAACTCGCGTGCCCGTCGCGGCGAGACCATGAAGGGATCGCCGCCGGTTAAAATGACTTCGTTGATGTCCGGACGGCTCGCAATATAATCAAGTGCCGCCTCTAATGCGGGCCCGCTCAGCCCTTCGCCCCCCGGCCCGACCATCTCGCGACGAAAGCAAAACCGACAATAAACCGGGCACACTGAGACAATCTTCAGCAAGACGCGGTCGGCATATCGATGCACAAGGCCCTGAAGCGGCGAGAAGGCCGCATCGCTGATCGGGTCGCCATTTTCGCCCGGCACATTGATCAGCTCAGCGGCGCGGGGCACAAATTGCGCCGCTATGGGATCATCAGGGTCGCCCCGATCAATGAGAGCGGCGATTTCAGGCGTTACAGCGATCGCATAGCGGCGACCAACGGCTCCCACGACATCAATGGCGTCAGAGGCCAAGAGGCCCGCTTCAGCCAAGCCTTCAGCAGAAGTTAGTGTCGAACTCATCGGTGTGGCTAGCTTTTGCCAGTAGAGCCAAATCCGCCTGTCCCACGCTTGGTTTCATCCAGCTCCTGCTGCTCCATCCAGTCAATCTGAGTAATGGGCGCGATGACCAATTGCGCAATGCGCTCGCCCCGCTCAATCCGGAAGGCCTCCCAGCCATGATTGATCAAAATAACGCCGACTTCACCGCGATAATCAGCGTCAATGGTACCGGGGCTATTGAGGCAGGTGATGCCATGTTTGATCGCCAGACCTGAGCGGGGCCGCACTTGCGCCTCATAGCCCGGTGGCAAAGCAATCGACAGCCCGGTCGGGATCAAGGCCCGCCGTCCGGGCAAAAGGTCAATCTTCTGACCCGGCGCTAAAGCCGCACGCAAATCCATCCCCGCCGACTGCGCCGTCTCATAGGATGGCAGCGCTAAATCGCCGAAGTGCGGCAGCTTTTTGATCGCCACCAGCGGTCGCTCCACTGTTGACGGCGGTGGGCTAGGGGTGCGGGATGAGAAAGGTTTGAGCATCTTGGTTATTAAAGCGCCCGTTCCATCATCATCGTCTTAATCTCGCCAATGGCTTTGGCAGGGTTAAGACCTTTAGGACACACCTGGGCGCAATTCATGATGGTGTGGCAGCGGTAGAGCCTGAAGGGGTCTTCCAAATTATCAAGGCGCTTGCCTGTTTCTTCATCGCGGCTGTCAATCAGCCAGCGATACGCCTGCAACAGGACTGCGGGGCCTAGATAGCGGTCGCCATTCCACCAATAAGACGGGCAAGAGGTTGAGCAACAGGCGCACAAAATGCATTCATAAAGCCCGTCCATCTTGAGACGGTCCTGTGGGCTTTGCTTCCACTCCTTTTCAGGGGCGGGCGTTGTTGTCTGCATATAGGGCTCAATAGAGGCATATTGAGCGTAGAAATTGGTGAGGTCAGGGACCAGATCCTTGATCACAGGCATATGAGGCAGCGGCGAGATGGCGATTGTGTCGCCGCCAATCTCGTCATGGCCCTTGGTACAGGCCAATCCATTGCGCCCACCAATATTCATGGCGCACGATCCACACACGCCTTCCCGGCACGAGCGGCGAAACGTCAAGGTCGCGTCCATCGTGCCTTTAATGTGGATCAGCGCATCAAGCACCATGGGGCCGCATTGATCGACGGCGACGTCATAAGTGTCCCAACGTGGATTTTGCCCGGTTTCAGGATCATAGCGATAGATTTTGAAGGTGCGGATTTTTTTGGCGCCTTCAGGCGCGCTATAATGCTTGCCTTTGGTAACCCGCGAATTGGCTGGAAGTGTGAGTTGAACCATGGCTCGCTATTCCCGAAAAATTCAATGAACTGACTGAACTCTACATAGAGCATTGATGCCGAACAGCAAAGCTGATGCTGTAGCCGAAGCCCGTTTTTGTCTCGTCGCTCAGTATTTGCTCTCATCTACGTAAAAGTTTGGCTGAGCAATCGGCTGCAGAGCCGGACCCTCCTCCTCAGGATCAATGATTCCTGCGGCAGCAGCGGCTTTAGCGCGGCGCGATGATGAGGCCTTGACCAAGCTATCAAGCTCGATTTGCGTACACAGGCCAATGGTAACAGGGTCGACAGGCTTGATTTGGCTGCTGTTCCAATGTGTACGCTGGCGTACGCTGTCGATGGTGCTTTTGGTCGTGCCGATCAATTTGCCCATTTGGGCATCGGTGATCTCAGGGTGATTGCGCAGAAACCAAGCAATCGCGTCAGGCCGATCTTGGCGACGGGCGACAGGGGTGTAGCGGCCGGCGCGTTTTTTGACAGGCGGCAGATCGAGCTTGCGGCCTTCAAGCTGCTTGATGGCATAGCCAGTATCAGCCTCACCTTTGGCGATTTCCTCGCGCGACAATTGTGAATTTGCAATCGGGTCAAGGCCGCGAACGCCTGCCGCGACATCGCCATCGGCGATGCCTTTGACTTCTAAGGGGTGTAAACCACAGAAAGCGGCTATTTGATCAAATGTCAGGCCGGTATTGTCGATCAACCACACCGCTGTGGCTTTGGGCATTAAGATCTCGGACATGGTTTCTGGGCTCCAGATACAAAAGAGCCCGGCGCGACGGCCGGGCGACGGGTCGCGGGCTGCCTCAACGGCGCGCCCTGTTATGCTTTCTATAATGTTGAAAACTAGATTTTGGAAGCCCCAATGGCTGTTGCCACTCTAAAGATTTTTATTCCACCGAATACATAACTTGAACATGGGTTTCCCCGTTTGTGGCCTGATTGGCGATGACCTGAACACCTTGCTCCTCATCGGCGCCCTTTGTGAACGATATCATTTTCATGCCCCCTAGATCGCCAGAGGCCGCTTGCTTGAGACCCGCACGGGTAAAGGCATTGGTGTAAAACGCTAGAACCTTATCTGCATGATCGCTGGTTTTAAAGGACATCATGCCTCCGCCAACTCCACTGGCTTTCTTTGCGTCCTGCGTTTTGGAGACAAAGGAGCTTTCATAGACGGCACCGGGATAAGGCGGCACATGGGCGGGCAGGCCTTTAGGCTCATCGCCAGTGGTGGTTATTGAAACCTGGCTGTTGCCACTGTCACTATTGACGGTGATTGTCTTATTGCCGCTTTTTTCCTCTACCGATATCTCGGTTGTCTCACCCGTTTTGGGGTCAGTCACACTATAGCTCGGACCCGATGGCTTGCACGCCACAAGCGCCACAAAAGCTAAAGCCAACAACTGTATTTTTGGCAAGTTTGTGCGCATGGAAAACTCCTTTCAAGCCGCCTTGGCGAGTGGGGCGATGCCGGCGGCACGAGGTGGAACTGGCAAAGCGGGCAGAGCCAGAAAGTCAGCGCGACTTTTGCCTTTGGCGAGCTCTTTAACGCCAGCTCGAACATAATGATCAAAATCAATCTGAATGGTGTGGCGTGGGCTATCGTAAAAATGCCCGAGATAAATCTTCTCATCAGCGATGATTTGAGCCTGCATTTGGTCTTGGCTGGGCAGCGCGTAGTCGCCGATCAGATAGGCGGCAACCAGTTTGGACTGTTGTTCAGCGAGGTTGACCAAGGTCGGCAAAGGCTGTGCTAAACCCATGAAAAACAAATTATCGACACCAGGCTTCATCATCCGCCGCCAGAGAGGGAGCCGTTCATTAACTGGCTGAAAGGCCTCCTGATCAAAGAATGGGAAAGTGATTTTATAGCCAGTTGCATAAATGATCACGTCAATGGTTTGACAGGTACCATCAACAAAAGTCACGTCTCGGCCATCAAAGCGGGCGATTGCGGGCTTTGGCTTGATATCGCCACATCCCACGCGGGTCAAAAACTCTCCCGATACTGACGGGTGGGCTGTCAAAGGATCATGATCGGGTTTAGGCAGGCCATAATCCTCCATCCGTCCGATCGCCTTAATCAGCGTGCTCTTGACGAGTTTCCGGCCAATGTCGCGGGGGAACCACGGCGGCATGGCAACCTTATCAGAGGGCTTACCCTTGATATATTTTGGCAACACCCAGACACCGCGTCGCATGGAGATGAAAAGCTCGCTGGCAATGGTGCGTTGGGACAATTCGCTGGCGATATCGAGGGCCGAATTGCCCGCGCCAACGACCAATATCCTCTGGCCCCGCATATCAATCGGCTCAAATGGATCCTTGTAGGCGTGTGCGTGGATATGTGTTCCGCCGAAAATGCCGGGATAGGGCGCCGGTAGTCGCGGGTCCCAATGATGGCCATTACACACAATCAGCACATCATAGAGAATCTGCCGACCATTTGACAAATGTATCTGCCACAATCCATCGACGCGCCGATGGGCTTTGGTCACTTTGGTATTGAATGTAATGGTTTCGCGCAGACCAAAATGGCTCACATACGCCTTAAGATAAGCATGTATCTGGCTATGGTGGGGAAAATCGGGCCAGTCTTCTGGGACACCAAAATCTTCAAACGCCAAGCGAAACTTTGATGTGTCGATATGTAAGCTCTTATAACAGGCCGACATGTCATTGGGGTTCTTATAATACCAATTGCCGCCAATATCGTCTGACGATTCATAGCAATCATAACCAATATTGTAATCTTTCAGCCGTTTCGCCGTGGTGATACCCGAGCATCCGGCACCAATAATGCACACGCGGGGAAGATTTTGACTGCCCGAAAATCCCGTCATGATGCTCTCCACAAACGTGCTTGAGGGGCATAACCTATAGCAGATGGCTCAACACGCAATATGTTAATTGAGGGGAAGCGTGAGGCGGGATACGTCAGTTGTCTTTGGCTGCCAATCGCAAATTGATGCTGGCGGCATGGGCCGGCAGGCCTTCAGCCTGCGCCAATGTGGCCCCTGCCGGGCCAATTGCGTGCAAGCCGATGGGGCTTGTAGCCA
>JBEINE010000098.1:0-11437 GCA_040378245.1 Hyphomonadaceae bacterium
ATTTGCTGGTCAGTATAATCGTTGAAAAACAGATCGGCATTAAGGGTTAAGCGCCTATCCAAAAATTGCGATTTGACGCCCACTTCATAGGCGGTCACAAACTCCGGCAAATAGCTTTGGCCGACCAGCTCATTGACTTCATTGGTGTTAAAGCCACCTGGCTTATAGCCTCTCGCTGCACTGGCGTAGACCATGATGTCGCGGGTTAGCTGGTAATCCACCGTCAGACGCGGCGTGGTCTCCTGATAAGACAATTTTTCTGTTCGCGGACACGCAATTACAACGCCAGGTGGTACTGTGTTGGGGCCGGGCGGACCTTGGAGTGTCGCGCCTTGAGCAAAGCCTGCGATGCAGCGCGGTGTCTGAAGGGAGAGGGATGTATCCTGCAGACGCCATCCAGGAATTGTATAAGTGATGTCGTCGGAATTGCGCCGCGCCTCCAGACCAATGTTCAAAGCGTCAGTAACACGCCATTTGACCGATGCAAAAATCGCGTTGTAATCGGTTTTTCGGAGGATTTTTGCCGGAAATTGATTGGTGACTTGACGATTTGATAAGAAGAAAGGCGGTCCCGCCAAAGGTGACAGACGGTTACGCAGCCAAAACTTGCTGTCATTGATCAACTCAGAATCTTCCGTGAAGATTTGGCCACCGAACAGTACTTGGAACGCCCCCAGTGTGTGGGTCCAATAAAAATCATGATCAGTGTGCTCATTGGTATATTTTAGATCGGTAAGAGCCGACAGCGATAGAACAAATCCTGGCGGCGCAGCGAAATTGGTAAAATCGCTATCCTGCTCAATTTTGCTGACATTCTTCAAATAGCCGAAGTTGTAATTGAATGTCCCAAAATCAGTGCCCCATTTGACGTTGATACCACCGACATTTTGATCGACGTCCAAGCCCTTGGGCGGTGCGCCCGTTTGCTCATTGACGCCCATTTGAACATTTTTGATCGACGCCTTTATCCCGCCCACAAATGCCCCGCGCGTGCATGATGTCACGACAGCGGCCGGCAAACCTGTCAGGCTCGATGGGCAGGCCGTCGGCGGGGTTCCAGGGGGGCCCGCCGTGAAAGTTCCGCCCGGGACAGGCCGACGCGCATTGGCCAGCAGAAAAGCTGTGGGATAATCGGAATTCTCCATCACGGTGGACTGATACCGCCCGTTGAGCTCTAGGCGTGGGGTGGGAACATACCGCAAGGCCAGCGTTCCTCCCCGCATTGATTCAGCGCCCAATGGGCCGCCATTGACTGGATTGGTCCAGTAGCCATCAGTTTGGCGAAACGCAGCATTGACCCGAAATGCCAGCTTATCCTCAATCAAAGGCCCGGTGATTGAGCCTGTCGCCCCGATTTCATTGCCCGTTGCTGCCTGCACGCTAAAGCGGGTTTCAGGTTTAAACGACGGCTTTCTGGAGATGTAATTGATCGCACCAGCAAAAGCATTACGGCCATAAAGGGTCGATTGAGGGCCTTTAACAACCTCAACCCGCTCTATGTCGAGGATATCGGTCGAGATGCCCGCTGTCCCCCCAGCGATTGATAGATTTTCCCCCGACAAATCCTGACCATCTAACAAGATTGCAACGCTTGGCCGACCTCGCTCCGATTGCATCCCGCGCATGGCGGGCCTCGTGTCATTCGGAAAGGCGCCCAAATCATAGGTAACGCCGGCGCTCAGGCGGGCGACATCCGTCAGGTTTCGTATGCCTTCACGTTGGATGTCGGCGTCATTGAACACCCGAATGGCGAGCGGCACTTCCTGCAGGTTTTCTTCCACCCGCCGTGCCGTCACAATGATCACTTCACCTGTTGGAGATGGCCCGCCTGCTTCCGCCGACTGCACTTGTTCCTGCGCCCGAACAGGCGTGGGCGACATGGCGAGTGACAACGTCACGCACGAAACGCTCATAAACAAAATTTGGTGTCTGTATGCCCGATTAACCATGTGTTTCCCCTTGTGACGATTTGTTTAGCGCCGCTATTTGGCAACCTTAAGTTGTCTTTACCGATCTATAAATTGGTGACGCACCTACAAACAAAGTAACCCCCAGCGTATCTCAACACCTGAAAGGGCGTCACGGTGACGAGCATAAAATCAAAGCGAGGGTTGTGTCACTAAGTTTGGACACATGTTGCCTTAGGAGAAAAGCAGAGGCATAAATGAGTATGCCTTGCCTTTAAGCAGCGTCAGTCTCGTGCAAGGGCCTGATTTCATTGGGCATGTGCAACCACCCAGAGGCTGACGGCTTCCCAACGCCAAGTGATTCCTATGTTTAGAAAACCCGCTTGGTCACGAGAAGGTGTTGATTGGCCCCATAAGTGGGCCAGCAAAACGGTCGCTGTCGGTTCGATGAGCTGGCATGTTCAAACCATGGGCACGGGGCCTACTCTCCTTCTCCTGCATGGAACCGGGTCTGCCACTCATTCTTGGGGCAAACTGATGCCGCTCTTGGCGCCGCGCTACACACTTGTCGCTCCCGATCTGCCGGGGCATGGATTTACATCCACACCCAAGGGTGATGGCTTATCGCTCTTGGGAATGGCGGACTTGACGGCCGCTTTGGTGGCCAAACTTGAATTGAAACCCTTTGCGCTCATTGGTCATTCGGCGGGTGCAGCTTTAGCGGCGCAAATGCTATTGGCCGGTCAAGTCAGCGCAAGTCACCTGATTGCAATAAACGGGGCGTTCAAACCCTTTGATGGTATGGCGGCCCATGTATTCCCTGCCATTGCTAAGCTATTTGCACTCAATCCTCTGACGATATTGGGTCTGGCGGCCGGAGGCGGCGATGTTGCCCGCGTCACCAAACTCATGGATGCTACAGGGTCAAAGTTGGACGCGAGGACTTTAGCCCTTTATGCGCGCCTCTTTAACACGCCAGGCCATGTCGCGGGCGTTATGGGCATGATGGCGCGTTGGGACTTGAACCCATTGGTGTCGCGCCTAGCAAATCTGACCATTCCAACGACGCTGATTATAGGTTCAGGTGATTTGGCGGTCTCGCCCGATGTGTCGGCAGGGGTCGCGGGTCTTTTGCGCAATGCCCAGCTTGTCACTTTGCCGGGCCTTGGTCATTTGGCCCATGAAGAAGATGCGGCGAGCGTCGTCAACGTCATTGAAGCCGCTTTAATGGCCCCGCCGGATTAATTTTGTATCTACTTTTAAAGCTGCGGCATTTTGGGGACTTGCAAGCACGGGCATTGCGGGTCTAATTGTCCAATGACTTTGACACTTGATCACACAGATAGCCCGCCAAACTCTGATCAACATCACCCCCACGCAGTGGTCATTGGCGCAGGCTTTGGCGGTCTCGCTGCGGCCATCCGGCTTGGCGCCAAAGGCTATAAGGTGACAGTCCTCGACAAATTGGACGGTCCGGGCGGGCGCGGCTATGTGTTTCGTCAAGATGGCTTCACGTTTGACGCGGGCCCAACCATTATCACAGCACCTTTCGTCTATGAAGAATTATGGACCTTGTGCGGCAAGCGCATGAGTGACGACGTCACGCTGCACAGCCTCGATCCCTTTTATAAAATTCGCTTTGACGATGGGACGATTTTTGAAGCCAGTGGCGACAGTGATTTCATGCGCGCTCAGATTGAGCGCATAGAGCCGAATGACGTTGCTGGCTATGACCGCTTTATGAAGGCCAGCAAAGACATCTTTGATGTGGCCTACACGCAATTGGTCGATGTTCCATTTCACGAAATCTCTTTACTGGTGGCCTCGGCTCCTGATCTGATCCGCTTGGGTGGCTATCTCAGCGTTTATCAGAAGGTTTCGCAATTCTTCACGAACGAGCATTTGCGCATTGCCTTTAGTTTTCATCCCCTCTTTATTGGCGGCAATCCCTATTCGGCATCGGCCTATTATTGCTTGATCTCCTATTTGGAGAAGACTTACGGCGTCCATTATGCCGTCGGCGGCACGGGTGCTCTGGCGCGCGGCATGGTCAAATTAATCGAAGGTCATGGAAATGAGCTAAGGTATGGCTGCGAAGTCAGTGATATTCTGGTTGAGAATGGCCGCGCGTGTGGGGTTAAACTGGCGTCGGGCGAAAACATCAAGTCTGACATCGTCGTCTCCAATGCTGAGGTCGGTTGGACTTATTCGAAGCTACTCGCCAAAAGTTCGCGCAAGAAATGGACGGATGCGAAAGTGGCGCGTGCCGATTACTCCATGAGCTTATTTGTCTGGTATTTTGGCACCGACAAAAAATTTGACACCTGCGACCATCACACCATTGTTCTGGGCCCGCGCTACAAGGGGCTGCTCGACGATATCTTCACCAATAAGATTGTTGCAGAAGATTTTAGTCTCTATCTTCACCGTCCAACGGCCAATGACCCAAGCCTAGCCCCCGATGGCTGCGACGCGTTTTATGTCCTGGCACCTGTTCCAAACCTCGTAGGCGGGGCGGATTGGGCAAGCCTTGGCGAGGCGTTTCGCAAGCGCATCGAAGCGCGCCTTGAAGAGACAATCCTGCCCGGTCTTTCAAGCTCGATCATCAGCTCACGGATCATGACGCCGCAAGACTTCCAAGACCGCCTGTTATCAACCAATGGCGCGGCCTTCGGGATGGAACCGAAATTGCTGCAAAGCGCGTGGTTTAGACCCCATAATCGCAGCGAAGACGTCAAAAGCCTCTTTCTTGTGGGGGCGGGCACGCATCCGGGTGCGGGTCTGCCCAGCGTCGTGTCATCAGCGAAAGTCATTGATCGGCTCATTCCGGCGGCGGCAGACTTTGTAAGGGCCTAGCGTTGTAATTGGCTTGTCAGACTAAAATCTTGGGACTACGTTTGGGTGTATCGTCCCGAAAAAGGTTCCTTTACTCTGACTCAGCAGTGGCTTAGAATCGCCGCGGAGGTCCAAGGACGTGGCGAAGCCGATAAAAATCATGATCAAAGGCTGCGGCGAAGTCGGCACCGATGCGCCAACAGTAGATGATTTTCTGGGACAAGTTCGTGACTTTTTGGCCGTTCTACAAGGCGTCGAACGGGCTGTTTCCGAAGATGGTGAAAACGAAATCGTTTGGCGGGTAACAAATGCCCAAATGAACAGCCCGATCTCGTTTGAGCTAACTCCGTTTGCTAAGAATCCCGCGATTTTTGTTGATACGCGCGCTGAACGAGTTGAACGGGCAGCCATGGAGGGAATTGTATCGATCAAAAATGGTGAACAGCGCCCACGTTATTTCGACGATGAACTGATGGCAAAAACTCGCAAAATGCACGCTCGCGTTACTGACGGGCTTTCAGATATGACAATTTTGTTTGATCCCTCAATTGCAAAAAGCCCAATTGTTATTGACAGAGCTTCGGCGTTGAACGTTGAAGCTAGATACAGAGCGACATTGAATGCTGAGCCCATTCCGTACCGTGAATTAGGCAGCATTGAAGGATTTGTATCCAAGGCCGAGTTAGACGGCTTCGGTCGGGCAATTTTGCGATTTAGGTCGCGAATAGATGGTAGCGAGGTTAAAGCCGTCGCAACGGGCCGCGCTTTTCAACAACTGGAGGCGCTGCGTCTAGCGGACGTTTGGCAAGGAATCCGCGTGCGTGTTTATGGCACAATTAACTACCGTGGCCTTGGTGTGATTGATGGACTAATCGCGACTGGAATTGAAGTTCTGGATCAGACCCCTCTTCCAAACATGGACGCCATTGTTGACGAAAACTTTACAAGTGGTTTGAAGTCTGAAACCTATCTAGCCGAGTTACGTAGTGCATAAGCCGCCGCTCCGCATATATTGGGATGCTTGTGCGTGGATCGCTTACATCAATAGGGAAATGCCAAAAGCCGATAATGGCATAAAGCAGCCAAGATTTGATATGTGTCGCCAAACCCTCCTACGCGCGGAAAGTGGAGAGATTGAGATTGTAACCTCAGCATTCACATTAGCCGAGGTGTGCAAACGCAATCCAACGCCTAATGCGCCCGCAACCAATCTTGCAGGTTTCTTCGACCAAAAATACATTCTACTTGTTCCAATCGACAAGCAAATAGGATTGAAAGCGCAAAACCTTCAGCTTGCCGGAGTCGGTGGATTAAAGCCGCAAGATGCCGTGCATTTGGCCTCGGCACTTGTAGCGAATGTGCCGATCTTTCACACATTCGATGATCGCTACTTAATCTGAACAAAAAGCTTTCTTTGGCGGATGGAAAGGACCTGACTATTGTGCAGCCTACTGAAGAAATACCCATGCCAGAGCTTTTGAAAGCAATGCAACCAGATGATCCTGAGATAAAGCGAGTTTGACCATTTCTAAGACAAAGCCTGCTCGCTCGAATATGACTGAGTTAGGCAACTGCCAAAACATCAGAAACAACAATTTGCTTTAACCCCCTAAATCAGCCATCACAGCCTGCGCCGCCAGCCGCCCGGACATGGCGGCCATGGGAATGCCAGGACCGGGGTGGACGGACCCTCCTGCCAGATAAAGGCCGCCAATCGCGCTTCGGGCACTGGGCCTATCAAAGCTCGCCAGCGGGCCATGATTGGCGCGACCATAGAGCGCGCCGCCACTGGCGGGGAATAAGGCGTTAAAGCCATCCGGTGCGGTGGTGATCGTGTCGACATCCTCAATAACAAGTCCACATGAGGCCATAAAGCGCCAAGCGGCCTCGCGGGCCTTGGTGGTTTCGTCCAGAGGAAAGGCACGCGTGTCGCCATCGGCGGGCGCATTGATGAGTATCAACAGCCTCTCACGGCCATTATCGGGCGGCACACATCCATCTCCGCGATCCTGCGCGCAGACATAAATCGTCGCCTCCCCGGGCAGAATGCGGGCCTTGAACACATCCTTGAACTCACGGCGATAATCATTGGAGAAAAACACATTGTGATGAGCAAGTGCCATGCCGCTGGTTTTGGCGGTCACGCACCACGTGAGGGCCGATTGCGAGCGATGTTGCGCTGACACCGGTCTGGTGGCCCGCGTGGCTGGATCGCCCAGTAAGCCGCTCCCCAAAGCTGACATATCGCCGTTAAAGACAATCGCATCAGCGTCCAGACGCTCACCACTGGCCAGAAGGACACCGGTCGCTTTCCCATTCTGGGCAATGATGGTCGATGCAGGCTCCTGAAAGCGAAAGGTCGCGCCTTGGCGCTGCGCCAATCCTTGTAGGGCCTCAGCCACCCGCGCCATGCCGCCCTTAACCCGCCACACCCCGTCTTGCTCGACATGGGCGATCAGCATCAAAGTGGCGGGCGCTTCAAAAGGCGAGGAACCACAATAGGTTGCATAGCGCCCAAATAACTGCCGCAGGCGCGGGTCAGTGAAATAATCGCGCAGCGCCCCCCACATGGTACGATAGGGAGCGGTCTCTAGAAGGCGATCAAGGTGGTTGATGCCAACGCGGCTCACAAGATCAAAGGGCGTGGGCTTTTGGCTGGCGATAAACGGGCCTCGCAAGGTCTCATAAATGCTGCGGGCGCGGGCGCAAAATGCCTTGTAAGCCTCGCCCTGCGCCGCGCCGGCAAATGCAGAAATGGCGGCCACGGATTGGTCGATATCGGCAAAAAGATCCAAGGCTGAGACTTGCCCGTGCGCATCGCACCAGCGATGGCGGGCTAGAATCTCAGCACTTTCTAAAGTCAGATGATCGCGGAGATTTTCCCCAGCGTCCCCAAACAGGCCCTCAAAGACCCACGACATCGTAAAAACCGTTGGCCCGCCATCGATCTTGACGCCGCCAACATCAACCTCCCGCATCTTGCCACCGGGGCGACCCGCGCGCTCAAGGACCGTGATTTCGCAGCCCTGCCGCGCCAGATCGGCGGCAGCGGCAAGCCCGCCCATACCCGCCCCAATCACAATGACTTTAGCTGCCCTCACGCGGGGTTGCCTTGAGACAAGGGTTTGGCTGCAGTCCCAATCTTGCGGTGGTGGTATAAAATGATCGCCAGACCAACGATCAGGGGTATCGCCCAAAGGCCTGGATGCAACGCCATTTCAGGCATGATCCGCACCGCGCCAAACGCAAAAAACGCCGTATAGACAGAGATCCCGCACCCCACAATCGCCTTCACATGTTCCTTGAGATAATATTTGGGGTCAGGTAGTTTGGTATACATAAAGGCCAGATTGGTGCCCGCGGTGGCAAAACCAATGACCGACATGCCAATCATCAGATATTGCTTGATGATAATACCTTCAATCGCGCAGCCTAGGGAGGCAATAATCAATAGTGGTTGCAGAACAAAATTGAGGCCTGTCCTATTGCGGGAATGATTGGCTTTATTCTTGATCGTCTCCAGACCATACCAAGCCAAGTTCAGCGTCAAAATGGCCAAATAGAGCATCATGATGCCAAAAATCCCCCGCACAAAAGGCGCGCCAAGATCGATAAGATGGGGATGGGTGCCAATGGGGTCATAAAGCGTCAGAAGGCTGAGGCCCACAGCGAGACTGCCCGCCACCATGATGGTGAACCAAAAAACCTTGCCCCATTTTCGGTGGTTTTTGCTGCCCTTCTTACCCAGCACCGGGACCCAGAAACTGATCAAACCAATCGCGCCAAACACGATATGGATCGCAACGAGGGTATGAAAAAGCGTCAGTATCATGTTGGACATGTTTGCGCGTATAGGCCTAGATTGGCTAGTGGCCTTGGACCTGAATTGAGCAGTATTGATGACGTCGATAGACACTTCTCTTTATCATCCGCCAAGGCCGCGACCCATGGGGCCATTGGCGTCTCTGATACGTGTTGCGATGCAGGGCGAGGGCGATCTGATTGGGCTGATGCCAGCCTCAGCTTACCGCGATGATATGGGGCCGCTGGGTTATTCAAGGCGATCGATCATCATCGTCAATGATCCGTCTTTGACCAAGTCCATCCTTTCGGACCCTAATGATATCTTCCCCAAAAATGACCTGATGGTCGGGGCTTTGGCACCGCTGGTTGGCAACAGCATGTTTGTGTCGAGCGGGCCGATTTGGCGGCGCCAGCGCGCGATGATTGACCCGGCATTTTCCCACATGCGTCTCGCCAAAGCCTTCTCATCCATGGATCGTGCCATTGACGATTTTGAGGCCCGATTAAGGCAATTGGCCACAAAGGGTGAGGATTTGTCGCTTGATTTAGCGATGGGGCAATTGACCGCCGATATCATCTGCCGAACTGTCTTCTCCGCCTCCTTAGCTAATGACACGGCACGCGACGTATTTGAATCATTTGCTTATTTTGAAAGAACCGTCGCCCATGTCGAAGTCATGCGGCTTATCTTTGGTAAGCCCTTTGCCGCAATTCCCCAGCGTCCAGACGTACTGGCGGCTTGCGCGCGCATCCGCCATCACATCGGCGGGCTTTTGGATCGCCACTTAGAGGCTGGGGCGAACTTTGATGATATTGCCGCGCGGCTCATCGCCGCCCGCGACCTTGCCACCGATACCGCCTTTACGCGCGAAGAATTGATTGACCAATTGGGCGTGTTTTTCTTGGCAGGCCATGAGACGACGGCGAGTGCCTTGACCTGGGCGCTCTTCATCGCGGCCGTCCGACCTGAAGTGGCGGCGCGCATCACGACAGAGGTCTCGGAGATCGCCGGCGATGACCCTTTAAGCTTTGAGCACATCAAACGCCTCACTTTTACGCGCTGCGTCTTTAAGGAGGCCTTGCGCCTATACCCCCCGATTACATTCATTCCCCGCGTCGCCACGCAGGACACACGCATCGGCAACAAAAAAGTTAAGCGCGGAACCATGGTTATGATCTCGCCTTGGGCCATTCATCGCCACCAGAAATTATGGGCCAATCCCGATGCCTTCGACCCTGAACGTTTTTCCCCAGAACGAGAATCTGAGATTGTGGCCGGATCTTATCTCCCCTTTGGATCGGGTCCGCGGGTATGCGTGGGGGCGGCATTTGCCACGACTGAGGCGACTTTGATCCTCGCGCGCCTGATGCGCCGCTTTTCATTTAAGGTGCATGATCCTGATAAAGTTCGCCCGATTGCCCGCCTGACCACGAGGCCAGCACATGAGGTTTTTGTCGGGGTCAAGGCCATCTGATGGGACACACAGTGCTTCTAACCATTGGTCGCTTGCCCAAAGCGCTGGACTTTGCGCGATCTTTTCACGGCGCCGGTTGGCGGGTTCTGGTGGCAGAGCCGTTTAAGGCCCATCTGACTGGGGCGTCGGGTCGCGTCGCGCGCAGTTTTGTCGTGCCGCCACCAAGCCACGACAAGCAGGCCTATCTGATAGCCTTGGCCAAGATTATCGCTGACGAACATGTGGATATGGTACTGCCGCTATCAGAAGAGAGCCTGCATGTCGCGCATCTGCGCCCGCTCGTGTCGCCCAACGTCAAAATATATGTGCCGCCACCCGAAACAATTCTCCAATTACATGACAAAGCGGCCTTTATCGCCTTGGCGCAAAGTCATGGACTGGCGGTTCCTGAGACCGCCATTTTAGGAAGTGATGAAGCCGAACAGCTCGCCGCGCGCTGCGATTATGTCATTAAGCCGGTGTTTTCCTGCTCAGGGCGCGGCGTCAGTTTGCATAGAGCAGCCGAGCCCTTGCGCGCGGCGATAGGGAATGACCCAAATCAAAAAGCCATTGTGCAGCAAAAACTGACGGGCCATCAATTCAGCACTTTCTCCATAGCCGACAAAGGCCAAATCAAAGTCACAACCATTTATCGCGGCACTTTGATGTCAGGCAGTGTCGCAGTGGCGTTTGAGCGGGTTGAGCAAGCGGCGATCACGAAATGGGTGACTGATTTTGTTGGCGCCATCGACTATAGCGGTTTCATTTCTTTTGACTTTTTTGTTGATAGCGCGGGCAAGGCCATGGCGATTGAATGTAATCCCCGCGTCACCAGCGGCGTGCATTTCATTGAAACAGGGGATCTGGCCCCCGCCATCGTGGGTCTGGGCGGCCCCTCCCCCCGCCTAAAGCCCATGACGAATATGATGCAATTTTATCCAGCTTTGACCGAAGTTCAGGGCAGCATGTTCAGTGCGCGATTTGTCCCCAATCTCAAAGCCATGCTGGCATCACAGGACGTGACATGGTCACGATCTGACCCCATGCCCTTCATCACCATGCCCATCACGTCTTTCTCCATCATCATGAAGTCGATCCAGCAGCAAAAGAGCTTTGGTGAGGTTTCAACCGCTGACATCTCTTGGTTTGAAGGGGCGGCGTTGGGGGCAGCTTAGGACTAAAGCGCGTCTGGTTCTTTTAGAACCAGGTTGCGCGCCTAGCTATTTGATAGAGCGCGTCTGGTTCTTTCAGAACTAGGTTGCACGTCTAGGTATTTGATTTAGTGTCTTTTTATCCCGCTTTTTTGGTTCAAAAAAGACGGGACAGACCCTAGCCGATGCGGGCTATGCCTGCGGCAAACAAGTCAAAGCACTCCAAGACAAAGGCATCGCCCCACTTGTCGCCATCGGACGCACCATGCCCCACAGGCCCTATGAC
>JBEINE010000274.1:0-2465 GCA_040378245.1 Hyphomonadaceae bacterium
GCGAAGATCTTCGTTGATTCATGTGGATTGCGCAAAGCCGAGCAAATTTACCCGATGGCAGTTTTGGTCATGGATGAATTGGGCATTGATCTTTATCGCCACCGCCCAAAAAGTTTTGATCAGCTGGAAGATGATAGCTTTGACCTCATTATATCCTTGGCTCCACAGGCTCATCATCGCGCCATGGAATATACCCGCCACCTAGCCGTGTCGGTAGAATACTGGCCCACGCTTGATCCCTCAGCGATTGAGGGCACACGTGATGTTCGCTTGGATGCATACCGAGAAGTCCGAGACGCCTTGGATCAGCGCATTGCCCAACGGTTTGCATTCTTAAAGCTATAACTGCGTCCAGCTCCTCTAAAGCACCGCGCTTCCGATAAGAAGCGCTCAGGTCGCTCTAGAACTTTGATTGAGAGCCTCGTTTTGCGCAAATCTGTTTCAGACTTTACGCAAGACGCACGAGAGTCTGTCCCGTCTGTTTTGAATCAAAAAAGCGGGATGAACAGGTCCTAAATCAAATACCCAGACGCGCAACCTAGTTCTAAAAGAACCAGACGCGCTTTAGGTCAACAAATCTCTTTGGTTATTGTGGGCGGGCGATTTTGCGCTCAATGGCGCGGGGGCCGGTCTCCGCTAAACAGTCTAAAATCATCTTCGCCGCAGCTTCTAGACCCCCATCTTGGGTGTTGATGACCAAGTCCCCCGCGAAAGCCTCATTCAGAGCTTTGTGACCCAGGGCAAGGCCCACCCGCCGCCGTCGCACGCGCGCCGCCTCGCGTTCCTGCAAAACCTCAATGGGTGCCGTCACCTGAACGCTAAGAGCATCAATACCAGTAAGCGCTGCTGACCAATCGTCAATCGCATCCTGTTCGATAAACATGTCGTCGAAAATCACGTTGTTGCCGGAGCGCGCGAACGCCGCTGCGGCCCGACGCATCCCATGAAGGATATTTCTGCCGATTTCGCCGCAATGAATGAGTTCGTTGCGTCGCCCGTCATCGTCATTATAGCTTCGATAAAAGAAGCCCTTGGTCGCAAGGGGGCTATCGGGCCCTGCCGCCCACCTTGAAGAGACCGTGGCGAACACATTGTCTAACGAGAGGGACAGGAAATGCTCCTTCGCGCATTCTTGCAGTTTGCTCGCGGGGGTCGACTTGCCTGCACAAGAGGTACCAAACAGCAGAATAAATTTTCCACTCGACCTCATGGAGAGTGCCTCCTTAGGCTCATTTGCCCTCAAGGCCGCAGCGCCGCCCCCTCACGGCGCGGATCGGCCCCGCCAACAAGGCCAGCCGGTGTAACAAGCACACCATGCAGGCCCGAGTTCTCAGCACCCCCGCCATCGCGCAGCTTCTGCCCTAGAGCTTCTAGGCCGCTTGCGAGCCTGGGCGTCGCACGCGCGCGCTCAAAGGCAATGGGTGTACTGCGCGCAATGGCATTGGGCAAAGCGAAAGCTTCATTGGGTGATAAGTTCCAGTCGAGTATGCCAACAATGGCTTTGGCGACATAAGCGATAATCGCATTGCCGCCGGGCGATCCAACCGCCAGTTCAAACTGACCCTTTTGATCAAATACGATGGTGGGGGCCATAGAGGAGCGCGGTTTTTTGCCCCCGGCCGGCGCATTTGCAATCGGCAGGCCAGCCGCGTCAACACTGGTGAAAGAAAAGTCCGTCAATTGATTATTGAGGAAAAAGCCACCCACCATGCGCTGGGACCCATAAAGGCTTTCAACCGTCGTCGTCATTGAAACTACATTGCCCATTTGATCGACGATCACAAAATGAGAGGTGCCAAACAGGCTGATTGAGGCATCCTGTCCTCGCCGCGTCGAGCCTGGCGGGTTGCCGGGCAGAGCTTTTTCCATCGTGGCGGTGTCCGAGATGAGAGTGGCGCGGGATTTGAGATAAGCGCTGTCCAATAGGCCATTAATCGGCACCGCCACATAGCGGTCGTCTGCGACATAAGTATCGCGGTCACTATAAGCGAGACGCTGGGCCTCAATCAGGCGATGCCAACCCAGTGGCGTCGTCGCGCCACTGGCCGTCATATCAAAATTGGATAAAATGCCCAAAGTCGCCATGACGCCAATGCCACCCGAAGACGGCGGACCCATGCCACAGACCAGATGCACGCGGTAAGGCCGGCAAATCGGCTCCAGTCGATTGGGCTTATAGTTTTTCAAATCCTCAAGCGAGAGGGTACCGGGCAAGGGTGCCGCGCCAGAGCGCGCGACAATGGCCGCAGCGATGGGGCCTTCATAAAAGCCCTTTGGGCCTTGCGTCGCGATGGTGGTCAGGGTGCTGGCATAGGCGGGGTTCTTGAGGATATGGCCGACGGGCAAGGGGTTGCCGTCGGACCCATATAAAGAGGCCATGGCATCAGGTGTCGGTTGACCAAAACGCTTTAACGCGCCTGCGACTCCGTTAAAGCGGGGCGAGATGGGGAATCCTTCGTTGGCCA
>JBEINE010000289.1:0-2128 GCA_040378245.1 Hyphomonadaceae bacterium
CCAGTGTCACAAAGATTTTACACACGGGACTAACGGCCGATCAGATAGTCCTAACCGACGTCTGACGCTTTTCAATCGCCATTCCATCGTGCATGATCTCTTGCTCAGATAAGGATGGCCACATGTCAGAAATCTCCCCTTCACAAAGGCCACTGAAATCTGGATTTGGCGTTCGAACTACCGCCATAGAGGTTGTCGCGGGCCTTGATTTGAGCGGCAAGACAGCCGTGGTGACGGGTGGCTATTCTGGATTAGGGCTCGAAACGGTCCGAGCTTTGGCCAGCGCCGGCGCGCGTGTCATCGTGGGGGCTCGCCGCCCTGACGCCGCATCAGAGGCCTTAGCGGATATGTCTGGCGCCGTTGAAGTCATGGCACTCGATCTATCTGACCCCGCTTCGATAGATTGGTTTGGCGCGGGTTTTTCAGGCCCCCTCGATATTCTTGTCAATAATGCCGCTGTTATGGCCAATCCCTTGACCCGAGACAAGCGAGGCTATGAAAGCCAGTTCGCGACGAATCATTTAGGCCATTTCCAATTGGTCGCGCGATTGTGGGACGCGCTCGTTAAGGCCAAGGGTGCCCGGGTCGTATCGCTGTCCTCGATTGGACATCGGATTTGCGGGGTCAATCTTGATGATCCCAGTTTTGAGACCACCCCATATGATAAGTGGCAGGCTTATGGTCGCGCCAAAAGTGCGAATTCCCTGTTGGCTTTGGAGCTGGACGCGCGCGGTCAGCGCGACAGCATCCGGGCTTTTGCCGTCCACCCTGGCGGCATCATGACCAATCTTCAGCGCTTTCTACCCCGCGAAGAACAAATCGCCATGGGCTGGATTGATGAAGCCGGGAAGGTCAATCAATTGTTCAAAACGCCCGAACAGGGGGCGGCCACCAGCGTCTGGTGCGCGACGTCGTCAATGCTTAATGACCTAGGCGGGGTTTACTGCGAGGATTGCGATGTCGCGGCGCTCTGGCAAAAGGGCAATTCACCCTATAGCGGCGTTCATGCCCACGCTGTCGATCCCGCGATCAGCGAAGCATTATGGACACTTTCTGAGAAAATGACAGGCGTTTCATACCCCTAAGGAGGGTCTGCACAAAAGATCTCTCTGATAACGGAAAAGACTCGACAAGATCAAAACATGAACATACATTAACCTGATGTTAACCATAATCAGGGGTTGGGCAAGGTCATGAGACGGAGAAAATTGATTAAGGGTTTGGTTATTTCGGTGGGTTTCTTGGCTCTTGTGGCCGGTGCACCCAGATTTGAAAGCGGCGAGAGCGGCGTGGTTGCTCGTATTATTGATGGTGATAGCTTTCTGATGGACAGTGGTCTTGAAGTCCGCTTGGCCCAAATCGAAGCGCCACGCGTGCGCCCGGGCGACAGCTGGGGGCCAGAAGCGACGCAAAACCTTGAGCGGCTCATCAAGGGAAAGCGTGTCGATCTGCGTTATAGCGGCCTGCGGCGTGATCGGCGTGGGCGGGCGATTGCACATGTCTTTCTGCCTCAGGGCATAGGCCGTCAGCCCGTCTGGCTTCAACCGCAAATGCTGCGGTCAGGCATCGCACGAGTTCATACTTATGCCGACAATCGCGCGGCCATTGCAGAACTTTGGACTGCGGAGCGCGAGGCGCGAAGAGCTGGGCGCGGCATCTGGTCATCACCGGCCTATCAGGTTCGTTTTGCCACGCCAGAGGCTTTGCAAGGCGGAATTGGCAGTTTTCAATTAGCTGAAGGTCGGATTGAAAGCGCTAGCCAGCGCGGCAGCGTCATTTTCCTGAATTTTGGCACAGACAACAAAACTGATGTCACAGCTGTTGTTCCAGAGCGAGCTTTTTCTTTGTGGCCAGGCGGCTCGGCAGACTTGCTCGCCCTGCAAGGTCGTTCCGTGCGCATTCGCGGTTTTGTGCGCAATTCCAACGGGCCGTCAATCTGGCTCGATCATCCCGAACAAATTGAGTATATTCTAGGGCCGACGCGCAACCCGCTTCGCCAAGAAGCGGCTAATCCTGACAAAAAGGGCTGAAGGCGGGCCTGTTTATCCCGCTTTTTTGATTCAAAAAAGACGGGACAGACCCCTAAAGCGCGTCTGGTTCTTTTAGAACCAGGTTGCGCGTTTAGGTA
>JBEINE010000056.1:0-15442 GCA_040378245.1 Hyphomonadaceae bacterium
CTCTGCCTGACACCAAAACTTGGTTGCAAGTGTGAGGTGCCTGTCTGTCGCCCTCAAGGACGCAGTTGCACTGCGCCGCCACGCGGTTGCTACGCAATCCTTGACCGCGCCAAACAGGCGGCCATCATACGGGCAAGAGCGCTTCAGCTTAAGTGGGTCAAGGCCGCGAAGCGCCCCGAAGGGGTCGCCTTGAGGCGCTTAAGCTGACAATTCATAATTGGGTCAAGCCTTTGAGTGCAGCAGAGCTTGCACCAAAGGCGTTCCAGACTTTCTTTTTCGTAGCTCGGCAGGCGCCCTTTCAGATGTAACGCTCAGCTACCTTAGCCGATGTTGACCTGCGTGCGAAATCTCGGTCTATGACCGATAAGCTGGACTTACCTCGCGTCTTACCGTAGTCTTAAGGGCTCAGTGAAGGAGACCATTATGACCGCGATTGTGTTCTCAACCAAAGGCCAGGTTGTCATTCCCAAGGCCATGCGCGACGCCCATGGCTTTGCCCCGGGCGTAAAGGTTGAGGCCGTCAACCATCCTGAAGGTGTACTGCTCAAAGCCATACCGACCCGCAAAAAACGACCCGTTAGCGAGTTGTTTGGCCTGCTGAAGGACTATTATAACGGGCCACCTATAAGTGAAGCCGAAATCAATGAAGCCGCGGCGCAAAGCGCTGTAGAGCGGTATGAGAGGAGCAAGCGTGATTGCCCTTGATACCAATATATTGCTACGATTGCTCTTAGAAGACGACGACAAACAGACACCAATCGCGCGAAAGCTCATATCCAATAACTTATGTTTTGTCAGTGACACAGTTATTCTAGAGGTCAGCTGGGTGCTACTGAAATCGCTCAAAATGCCCAGAATGACAGTACACGACACCCTATTGGCTTTAATGTCGTCCGAAAACTTGAGTTTTGATGATCGCAGCCGCCTTGAGACATCCTTGTATCGCTTCGGGCAGGGTATGGACCTACCTGATGCCATGCATTTAATGCGGGCAGAGGCTGTGAATGCCACAAGCCTTGCGACATTCGACCAAGCCTTTATCAAAGCGGCGCAATCCGTCCAAACTCCTATTCCGGTGACCCATCCATGACCCAACCTGCCTCTGCTTATTTCATTCCTGATGGCGTCAGCCCGCTGATCCGCACGACTTTGGCGGTGATTGTCACTAATGAACCGGGGGTCTTAGCGCGTGTCGTGGGGCTTTTTTCGGCGCGGGGCTTTAACATCGAGAGTTTGACAGTCGCAGAAACCGATCATGAGGCTCACACCTCGCGCATCACGATTGTGACATCGGGGACCGCCGATATTCTGACACAAATACGCGCTCAATTAGGCCGGTTGGTGCCCGTAAAGCGCGTCATTGACTTTTATGGTGATGCAGATGCGGTTTCGCGCGAGCTGGCATTGATCAAGGTGGTTGGCACTGGCGATGTTCGAGTGGAGGCTTTACGCTTGGCAGATGCTTTCAAATGCCGCATCATGGATGCTGGGCTTGATAGTTTTACGTTTGAATTGACGGGCGCATCTAAAAAGCTCGACGACTTTATTGATTTGATGCGCCCATTGGGCCTGTCTGAGGTGTCGAGGACTGGGGTCGCCACAATCCGGCGTGGGAAAGAGGCGATCTAGCAGGCTTGCATATAAAAAAGTCGCCGCAATTGCGCCCAAACTGAAGGTTTAATAGTGCCATGAACCCTTATTTCCGATATTTCGCAATGATTGGCGTCGCGCTGGCTTTAGGGCTGACCTTCTATTTTGCTGGTCAGATCAAGCCGGATACAAAGAACATGTTCATGGGCGTGGGTGGCGATCCACGGATGCGCCTGTGTGATGGCCCAGCCAATGCCGAATTGGCGCAGCCCGATATTCTAGCAAAACTCAATATCGTCGCCCCTTTGGTGAAAAGTGAAGACGACAAGGCCGCATACCGCGTCTCGGTGCTGCGCCCATTGGGTCAGGAGAGTCTGAGTGTGACAATGGTGACGCCCAAAGAGGGCGACGGGAGCGTGAGTATTGCGCGTTGGTCTTCGGGTCGTTTGACAACGGCCACTGCAGATCTGACCGTTACCACCGCGGCGACTTTGATTTTCGCTTTCAAAGACGCCAGAATTTGGGACGAGGTGAAGCCAACCATTGAGACACTTCGCCGCTCTGGGGATGCGTCAGCGGTCATTGAGGTGCGCGCGCCCGGGGTCGATCGCTGCGTGACGACCCGCTATGACGATGAGCGCGTGGTGCCACTCCTCACAACATTTGTCCGCAAGATAGAGCCATTGGTAGCCCCAATGAGTTTGGCGGCCCTGCAAGCGCCAGATGCGAGCTTTGTGCCCGCAGCCAAAGGCACAGCCGAAGGGCAAGGAAAATAAGTCATGATGAAGCGTCAATTCCAGACTGGGCTAATGATCATGGCATTGATCGCGGCACCGACAGCCCTTTTGATCCATCAAGAGGCGCAGGCCGCGACGAAACCTAAGCCCGAATGGCGGCCTGCCAAAGCGTCCGCTGTTAGAGATTCTGTCCCGCCAGCCGCGCCCCAATTCAGTGCTCCCCAAAGTTCAGCGCTTCAAGGCACCCCCACTCTGTCCAGCGCCGTTGTCGCTGACCAAAGCCAAGAGGTTTTGGACGTTGACTTTGCGATGGCGGCATCAATCATCGCGCAGGGGCCCAGGGAGGGTTATGGCGCGGCTTTGTCCGACGAGGGGATCTTGTATGATTCAAACGGCGCGTCTCCTGCCGGACGGCAGGCTGCGGAGTCACGGTTTAGCGGCTTTCCAGCCGATGTTTCGCTGATACGCACACCTGAGCGGGCTTTAGCGGCAGGGGGATCGGGTTCGAGTTGGGGTACTTATACGATTAAGCGCGGCGACACTATCTTGAGCGGGGGTCGCTATATTTCGGTTTGGCGACAAGAAGCGTCAGGCTGGAAAATGATTAGTGAGCTGGCGGCAGGTCGGTCGGTAGCGCCGCCATCTTCTCAAGCGCGTCCTGAGACTGTGTTGCCAAAACGCCCTGCGACTCTCGGCCGTGCAGCACCCAGCCCTGTTGGTGTCCCGCTAACGGTGCCGACCCCACCTCCGCCCGCCCCTGCAACCCCATCTGACGATCCGGCTCAGCCTGCGCCTTAGGCCTTAACTGCGATCATATTCGGTTTTTAGACATTATTGCCCAACAATAGCTGACGGGTTTGATTGACCTGCGCGCAAAAAAACGCTCTTAACCCCCTTCAAATTCAGATTGGCGCGCATGAATGGCCCGCCAGATACCTAAATCGGAGAGAAAGATGCGCGTGTTTTATGACGCTGACTGTGATCTTGGCCTCATCAGGGACAAAATTGTTGCTGTTGTCGGCTATGGTAGCCAGGGCCATGCCCACGCTCTCAATATGCGTGATTCAGGTGTCAAAGAGGTCTGGGTGGCTCTCAAGGCCGGTTCAGCGTCGGCTGCCAAAGCGCAAGCCGAGGGCTTGAAAGTTGTAACCGTCGTGGAAGCCGCGCAGAAAGCGGATGCATTAATGATCGTTACGCCGGATGAAATTCAACCCGAGCTTTATGCCGCCGAAATTGGTCCCCATTTGAAAGCAGGGCAGACTTTGATGTTCGCCCATGGCTTTTCGGTGCACTTTGGCCTGATCCAGCCGCCAAAGGGCGTCGATGTGGTGATGGTGGCACCCAAGGGGCCGGGCCATACGGTGCGCGGCGAATATATCAAAGGCGGCGGCGTGCCTTGCCTGGTAGCGGTGCATTCCAACGAAACAGGCAAAGCGCTCGATTTTGCCCTTGCTTACGCATCCGCCGTCGGTGGCGGGCGTTCAGGCGTTATTGAAACGAATTTCCGCGAAGAATGCGAAACCGATTTGTTTGGCGAACAAGCTGTCCTCTGTGGTGGTCTTGTTGAACTGATCCGCGCTGGCTTTGAGACTTTGGTGGAGGCAGGCTATGCGCCTGAAATGGCGTATTTTGAATGTCTGCACGAAGTGAAACTGATCGTTGATCTGATTTATGAAGGCGGCATTGCCAACATGAATTACTCAATCTCCAATACGGCCGAATATGGCGAATATGTCACCGGGCCCCGCATTGTCACGAGTGAGACAAAAGCCGAGATGAAAAAGGTCCTCGATCACATTCAAAACGGCGGTTTTGCGCGCGACTGGATGCTGGAAAACAAAGCCGGCGCACCTTTCTTCAAGGCGACCCGCCGCATGGGCGAAGAACACCAGATTGAAGAAGTCGGCAAGCGGCTGCGTGCTATGATGCCTTGGATCGGCAAAAATAAAATGGTCGATAAAGCGAAGAATTAGGCTAGGGTCTGCCCCCACCTTTTTTGAATCAAAAAAGCGGGATAAACAGACGATAAATCAAATACCTAGAGGCGCAACCTGGTTCTAAAAAACCAGACGCGCTTTAGTAAACACCCTGGCCTACACCGCCATCAATGAACATGGATGAGCGTAAAGTGACTTCGTTTGATTTGGCGACTTGACGCGTGTTGGTCACCGTTTCGGTGCGGGTGATTGTGGCATATTTGATGCCTGGACCAAAGCGACGCAGAAGTGAACGCTCGTTGCACTCAGCCCGCACAGCTTGGGTAACGCATTTGAGATTGCCCCCAGTCGTCGTGCCAGATGCAGGTGCTGGCGAATAGCTCAACGCTTGGCCTTTTTGGCAGGATATGGTGCGGCCGCCATCAAATACCGCTCGCCCATCAACGACTTTGCCGATGATCACGTCCATGCGTGTGCCGGCCATACAGCGGAACACTTCGCCATCGAAGGTGGCTGCAATATTGGGCTCTCCGTCGATGCGCGACGCTGGGTGAGGCGTGCCACGATCGTCCATACAGACGGCGCGGATCGCTAGGCTTTCAGTTATTATCCGATTTTCCTGAAATTGTTCGGTAACGGCCTGCTGAACATTACCAGCCACGTTCAGACCTTCTATGACGCCCGGAGAGACGGGGGAGGGCGACGAGATGTAGCTTGATCCACCGCCGACAAAGACGTTGCCACCACTGCGGCCACCAAACACCGTGCTTGAATTAGAAATGAAACTTGAGCCACCGACATTGATATGAGTGCTGCCAATCTTTGCTCCACCGGTTGTGATATTCACATTGGGTGCTGGAACGTTAACGCCAGGAAACCCCGGCATGTGACCGGTCGCAGAACCGCAGCAACCCCCAGTTGGTCCCTGTCCTTTGGGGATATCTATCACCCCATTCTGGTCCCCGCCTTTGGAATAATCACCGGCTTGAACCGCCACGCCGCTTAGCGCGCTCAAAACGCTGACGGCTGCTATGTACCGCAGTGAAACGCTCATGCTCGGTCTCCTCGAACTTCTGAAATCTCGCCCGCAATTTCGATGCCAAGGTTTAGCACGCTTGGCGTGTGGTGAATGTCCGAAGGCTTTGAGGCCCAGCGTGGCACATGATGTGCGTTTGAGGGTCGACTGTGCGAACAACAGGTTATCAGGAAAAGTTCAATGCAATATGGTGCGCTCCATCCAGAAAGTCGTGCGTTCTTAGGCTCCTGGCGGGCACTTAATGGGCTTGAGCGGGACGAAGACACCGCCAATTCCCTCTCAAAAGATGCATCCAGTCTCGTGGAGCGTCTTTTTTTGGCGCAACGCATTAACGAAGGCGTGTTCACATTCAAGACAGTCGGGAGCGATTTGAAGATATGGACAGGTCGCGATCTGCGTGAGCATGAGATCGGCAGCCTATTTCATGGGGCCGATAAAGTGCTCATCCGCGCACTGCTAGAATCGGCGGTTGCGGCACCAGGCCCCGCGCTAGCGCGTGCTTGCGCTTTTGGAGCCGGGGCTGGACAGCGCAGCGAAGTTGAGCTGGTTTTCTTACCGCTTATAACCAAAGGTCTGGCGGATCGTATTTTGGGCTTGTTTCAGCCCGTTTCACGCTCATGCGCGATCTCCAAACCCGTTTTGCGCTTCGCTCTAACCGCTCTCCTGCCGCCAGAACCTGTCCAACCTGTGCATCCGGGCTTACGACTTGTCGCGAGCCGGGACTGACGGGGCAAACTGCTGTCGCCGCGGCAGACCCGCAATTCTAATGCTCAAGGGTCTGTCCCGTCTTTTTTTTACAAAAAAGCGGGATAAACAGAAACTAAATCAAATACCTAGACACGCAACCTGGTTCTAAAAGAATCAGACCCGCTCTAATGGATGATTTGGGCACCCCGTCCCATCCGACCCTCTAGGACGTCCTCTAGCACGGAGCGCAGACCCCGCCATGCGTCGGCGACTAAAGGTGAGCCTTCACCCTCCAGATCTTCAATTGTGCGGTCTGCTACGGCCAGCGCGCCGGGTCCGTGCACATCTGCGAGCGCCCAAGCAATCTTGGTCAGGCTGTCAACGGGAAGAAAATCAAGCCGCATCTGGAAGGTCTCCTATTTGAGACCACATCCTTTCAAGAAATATGCCGTTAAAAAAGCTCATAAAAACAAATATTTTTAGAGTCTACTTCTGCGGCTTGCGGCAAGTCATGCTGAGTTTCAGGGCAAAAAATTCCCACACCGCGGCATCCTTGGCCTCGGTTCCCCTGTCTTTGCACCCATTTCCGCCAAGGCTCGACAGTATGATGATTTGAAGAAAAGGCGGGTCGCTGCGCTGTCTTATTGCTCACCCAGTTGGTGTCGTTAAACCCAAAGCGTGACCATCCCCGCCGATGCCCAATCCGATAGTTTTGTTGACCACGCCCCAATCGCGTGGCAGCCTTTTTTGCGCTTATCGCGCTTTGATCGACCGATTGGATTTTGGCTCTTGGCACTGCCCTGTTATATGGGACATTTTTTAGGGCGCGGCGGGATTGGGTTTGGCCTGTATGATCTCTGGCTCATGGGCCTTTGGGTTGTTGGCGCTATCGCTATGCGGGGAGCTGGGTGCAGCTTTAATGATCTTATTGACCGCGATATTGACGCCAAAATCGCGCGCACAGCCGCCAGACCCTTGCCCGCTGGTCTGGTTACACCCAAACAAGCCCTACTTTGGACGGTCGCACAGTGTTTGATCGGCCTGATCGTGCTTTTGATGTTGCCGCGTCCGGCCCAGATTGTAGCCTTGCTCGCCATACCATTGGTCGGTGCTTACCCCTTTATGAAGCGCATAACGTGGTGGCCGCAAGTTTGGCTTGGCTTGACATTCAACTGGGGCGTATTGGTTGGGTATTGTGCCGTAATGGGACGGCTCGACTGGCCAGCGCTCTGGCTTTATCTCGGCTGCGTTTGTTGGACTGTTGGATACGATACAATTTATGCACAACAGGATGTTGAAGATGACGCGCTTGTTGGTGTGAAATCCACTGCCCGGCTCTTTGGTCATAAAGCGCGCTTTTGGGTTCGTTTGTTCTATATTGGGGCTTTTGGCTTCGCGGCGCTTGGCGCATTGATGGTCGCGGGTAGCCTTGCTGCGGTATTAGTTGGGGCTTGTTTTGTCCTTGCCTTTGGCTTTCATCTCTATGGGCAGGCCAGCGCGATTCCCGTCGACGATGTCGCAACAGATCCGCTGTCTGTTTTTCAATCTAACAAAATGGCAGGCTTGATTTTGGCGGGCGGCCTATTCGCCCAAGCCTTGGTCGGCTGGGCAATGTCGGTGGCAAGTATAATATGAGCGATGCGCTTGCAGCCCTTGATCCTGTTATGGCGGCCCTCGTTGCGGCCCATGGCCCCTGCCCAATCCCGACGCGGGAAAGCCAAAGCGCCTATCAAAGCCTGTTTCGGGCGATTGTGTTTCAACAGCTATCGGGCAAAGCGGCGGGGACGATTCTTGGTCGCGTGATGACCTTGTGTGGCGATCCAGATAACGCGCCAGACCCAACCCATTTCCTGACCCACTCTGATGACGCCCTGCGCGCATGCGGACTTTCGCGGCAAAAAATTGCAGCCTTGAAAGATTTGTCAGTCAAACGTCTGGAGAATTATGTCCCAGATAGTAACGAAATTGATCACTTGTCGGACGAAGAGATTATCGCGCGTCTGACCGCTGTCCGTGGCGTCGGCCAATGGACGGTTGAAATGTATTTGATGTTTACACTGGGGCGCCGTGATGTGTGGCCTGTCGATGATCTGGGGGTCCGAAAGGGCTGGAAAATAGCCTATGGTTTGGACGAGATGCCCAAACCCAAAGCGTTCAAGACAATGGCCGACCATTTGCGCCCTTACCGCACGCAAGCGGCATGGTATTGCTGGCGAGTCTGCGATACGATCACGCCTAATGTATAAGTTCAGATCATTCTTGCTTGGGGGGTGCTTGGTGGCTGCGAGCGCCTGTGCAAGTTTGCCTGGCATCAAGAGCGAGCCTAGCGCGCTTTTAGTCGGTAATTGGGACAATAGTGCCCAAATGCTAGAGGCCCCCGAAAGTCTCAAAAGACCCCCTGTCGCGGGAGGCGCTTACGAGTGGCTTGATGGTCAATATGCCACGTTTTTCAAGATCAACGCGCCAGCTTTAACTGCTGATGGCAGCCAAGCCGTTTACCTCGTTTGGCGCGCAGGCGGCCCGACAGGTGCCATCAGCCGCCAGCGCCTGTGGGTATTTCGAAAAGGACCCGCTGGCGAAAATAGGATGGATTTTTATGCCTTTAAAGACCCAAAGGCGTTTGAGAACGTCGATCCTGGCACGAGGGCCTTTAAATCTTTGACGTTGGAGGATTTGACAGTGTATGGCCCGCTTTGCTCCCTACCCGTGATCGAAACCGCAAAAGGCTGGCGCGCCGCCATTCCACCGACATGCTCGATTCAAGCCCGATCCGGTCGCAAAATGGTGTTGTCGGCGGAAATTGTGCTGGACGGGGATAACTTATCCTATAGCGAACAAGGCACCTTGGAATCAGGCGCGCTGGCGTTCAAAGTGCCGGGGCAGGGCCGATATCAGTTTGTGCGCACAGTTCGCGCCAAAAACAGCCTGTAAGTCGCTATCCCTTTGGTGCTTCCTCACCCTGTGCAGGTGCCCGCGGGGTGCCGAGGCGAACGCCCGCTGGGATTTCGCGAGTCCAATGAGTGGATTGAGAAGCCAGATCAATCAGCGGGCAGGACGGGGGCGCACAGAGCCATATCTCAACGCGTCGATTATGAATGCGCCCGCGCTCATCGGCATTAGCACCTACGGGTAGAGCGTCGCCATAAGAGCGGATGATGCCCGGTGTCACGCCCAAACGCTCCAACTCGATGCCGACAGCCTCAGCCCTCGATTGTGCCAAACCCAAATTGGTTGCCCGAGAACCGACATTATCGGCAAAGCCTAGTAAAGCGATGCGGCGTTTATCGATCTGGCCTTTCGCCACATATGCGACAAATCGCTGCAAGTCTTGCTGCGAGCGTGAGTCGAGCGCATTGGCTCCGCCCAGAAATCGGATGTCGAAATTCATACGTTCAGCGCCACGCGCAAAGCTTTGATAATCCCGAGGTGCGCCGGGCGGCGAGATGATTTTGACGGGCAGAAGTTTCAAGGGCGTATAACCACTGCGCGCTACGATGTCTTGACCCACGGCCGAGAGAGCAAAGTCAGCAAAGTCTCGGGTCATGCGGTCTTGCGCGGTTGAGCCAACATAAACATAAATTCGCTCTGTATACGGATACGATTCGGTCGAGATGGCAAAATCGTCAGGTCCGATTGCGCGGGCATTGCGCTCACTTACTGAAATCGCCTTGGTTCCCCCGCTTTGCGCATGAGCAATACCAATTGCATTTAAGTCACGCCCAACGGCTTCTGCAACGGCTTCCTCATCGCTGAGCCTGTCGATCGTGGCCGGTAGCTCTCGGTCGTCCAAAAGTCTCCCAGAAAGGCTGGAGGCCTGATCTGCGCCCAAGTCTTGAATCTTAACGGTAATTCTTCCCTTTAGGCTTTTGTCGACTTCAGACCAGTCGGTGACTTCGCCCGCCAGAATACGAGCTAATGCGTCGGTCGTGATGGCGTTAATTGGGTTGCCACGATTAACCAGAACAAGACTGGCATCAAGGCCAATGACTTTTTCGTTCGCCGCACTGGTCATGTCGCCGAGCGCCGACAGACGGTCCGCTTCATCGGGCAGAATCTGGCGACCGGACATCACCGCTTCAACCCGACCATTGATCAGCGCGTCAAACCCCCCAAATGCCGAGCCATTGGAAATGAGAATGCGTCTGACTTGGCCGCCTGTTGTCCCGCGAACCGTCACAATGCGGTTGTCGCGCTTGATGGAGATGCTCGTATAGCCGCGCGCGCGCATCCAGCTTGATATCAGATTGGGCATAAGGACGTCACCAATCGCACTTGATCCCCCGATCCGGAACAAGACGTCGGCGGGCTTTGGACGATTGGGTGCAAAGTCCCGGTCAAGCGGTACCAAGCCTTGTTCGTTTGCGGCACGGCGCAGAGATTCAGATTGAAATGACCACGACATCCAACCCAGCACGGCCCCACCGGCCAGAATAATGACACAGGTCAGCAAGATCGCCCAGCTCAAGATCCCAATCGTGCGACGTCGTTTTCGGGCGCGGCCACTTGGGCTATCTGGCGCAATGGGACGCCGAGGCCGCTTCTTGGGGCCAGATGGATCGCCCTCAATGGCCTTAACCCAATCATAGGGCTCCTCGGGTGGACGCTCGGACATATCGGTTTCCCAGTTTCCCGCCCTATTTTGCGCGGGGAGCGGCATTGATTTAGGGCACAAATAATCGACTAGGGGTCACGGGTCTATATGGGCGCGCCGTTAGCGTCGGCTTGGACGCAGCGCAGCGTAGAGACTTTGCCCATTGCGATAGAGCTTGATGACAACAGCATCGCGTCTGCGGCCCGCTTCGTCGAGGGCCGCTCGGGCTTCTTGGGGGGTGCGGACGCGGCGGCCTTGCACCTCCATCAAGCCATCTCCAGGCTTGACCCTGTCGCGTCCGGGTCCAAAGGCGTCAACGCCCGCAATAACAACAGCAACGGCATCAGGCAGGCGCGGGCGGTCGCCTGCGGCGCGGGCGCGCAAAGCGAGGCCCAAAGCCGTGGCTATTGGCGCTGTCGGACCCGCAGCGGCGCGGGCTTCAATGGGGGGGCGAGCGATGACGACATTGGCAAAAATCGCTTGGCGTCCCCGCGTGCCGAGCAGACGCACGCGGCTGCCAGCGGGTGAGGCGGCCGTAAAACGTGCGAGCGCGCGCGGGTCGGTTACAATTTGACCCGCCCATCTAAAGATCCTGTCACCGGGGCGCAAACCGGCTCGGGCGGCCGGGGAATTGGGCGCAATTTCTGTGATCACAATACCGTTTTGGCCATTGCCGCCTTCTTCGGGCAGCAGAAATCGAGCCCGCAAGCCAAGCCAGCCGCGCTGCACACTGCCTGTCTTGAGAATATCCGTCACGACTTTGCGCGCAAGATTGGACGGTATGGCAAAGCCTACGCCCACCGATCCGCCCAATACCCCGCCTGGAGAAACAATTGCGGTGTTGACCCCAATCACTTCGCCGCGCGCGTTAAACAATGGTCCGCCCGAATTGCCGCGATTGATGGCGGCGTCAGTTTGGATAAACTCATCGTAACGGCCCGCCTGCAGATCGCGATTTCGACCAGAAACAACCCCAACTGAGAGCGAATTACCCAGACCAAATGGAGACCCAATCGCAATCGCCCAATCGCCTATACGAGCCAAATCACTATTGCCCCAGCTCACGAACGGCATTGTTTGACGGCCTTTGATGCGCAGCACGGCCAGATCGGTTTCAGCGTCGAGGCCGACCAGAGTGGCGGGAAGTACGCGACCATCGGTGAAGATGATCTCAAACGTATCCGCGCCTTCAATGACGTGATTATTGGTGACGACAATCCCAGCGGCATCAATAACAAAACCAGATCCCTCGGCCGTGCCACCACTGCCTTCATGAACGCGGTTACGCGGGGCGCCCTGGGCTGTCGTCTTGGCGCTGATGGCAACCACAGCAGGTTCTAGCTTTGCAGCAATGTCGCCAAAGCCAGACCCCAATGAAGCCGAACTTGCCGGCGCGCGCAGCGAAGCCTGAGCCTGCACGTCGTCATACGCCAGCCCACATATGAGCACAAAAAGGGCAAGCAGGACGTGCTGGGGTGAGTATCTCATAGGCCAGACTTAGCTTGCGTAGGCTGTTTGGGAAAGACACCCAATGTGTGTCTTGGTCAGCGAGGCGTATCGACCGACGGATTTTACTTTACGCCATAAGCCAGCTTCTTGAGAATGGGCGAGGCCAGACCCAAGGCAATCCCAATCCCAATCGTCCACCAGCCCAATTGACCAAACACGCCCACATAGGTCGACAGAGCGGCAGCGGGGTCGAGGACTTGCCCGGCGACGGTTTCCACAGCCGCCAGTTTCGCCACAAAGCCACCCAAATATTGCGCCCATGAGGATGACAAAAACCACGTCGCCATCAAAGTCGAGAGCAGGCTGGGCGTTGACAGCTTGGTCATCCATGACAAACCAACAGGGCTGAGACAGAGCTCACCCGTGGTCTGGACCAGATAAGCCACAACCAGAAACAACAAGGGAATGCGGAATTGCGCGTCGGCAAACTGTGCACCCCAGACAAGGATCAGGAAGGATAGACCCACTTGAATGAGTGCGATCGCAAACTTGGCAACAGGATTGGGGTCTATATTGCGGCTTCCAAGCCACGCCCAAAGAGCGGAGAACACCGGCACCAGCAGCAGAATAAAGCCCGAGTTAAAGCTTTGGGTCTGGGCGGCCGTGATCGCTTGGCCACCGGGTAATCCAAGCTGCGTATTGCGCTCGGCAAACAGATTGAGGCTGGTGCCGGCTTGTTCAAACAGGGTCCAGAACACGACTGAAGCGGCGATCAGGATGAGCGCCAGTATCAATCGGCCCCCTTCCTCTTTGGTGCATTTGGTCGTGATTTCAACGATGAAAAATCCGATCACCAGAATAGAAATGCCAATCAGGCCAGCGCCTACCAAGGCGTTGTTTTGAACGAAATACCAGATCAGGAAAATCACCGGAATTGTCGACAGATAAAGCGCCCATTCTTTAGTAATCGGACCGATCTTTTCCTTGAGTTTCTCCGGCGCTGGCGGCTCTCCCTTGCCTTCCAGCAAAGGTTTTCCCCAGATAAACACGAGGTAACCCGCGAGCATCCCAATGCCTGCTGTTCCAAAACCAGCCCACCAGCCAATGTTTTGGCCGAGCCATCCACACAGGATGGCCGCCCAGAACGCCCCCAGATTGATGCCATAATAATAGAGCGTGAAGCCCGGATCGCGCCGTGGGTCGCCATCTGGATATAATTGCCCGACGATGGAGGAGATATTGGGCTTTAAGAACCCCACCCCTGCGATAATCAGGGACAGGGCCAAAAAGAAAATGCCTTCAAACAAGGGCTGGCGGCCCTCAACGGTCAATTGATAGCTCTCTTTTGGCAGGAGTGCAGGCAGCGGCGAACCCGGCGGTAGGCCTTTGATCTCAAGCCCGCCATTTGAGGCACCAAAGGCATAGGTCTCCTCACCAACTTTCAGCTTTGCCTCGCGTTCGTCGGCGCGACCTGTCACGACAAACTCATATTTGGCACCTTGATAGGTCAGGACTTGGGTTGCGGGCTTGCCTTCAAACGCCATGCCGAAATGGCCCGCGACCAGCAATAAAGCGCCAAAGGCAATGGCTTTGCGCGTGCCCAAAAACCGATCCGCGATCAGCCCGCCAACCAGTGGCAAAAGATAGACCAAAGACGTATAAGAGCCATATTGACTGGCGGCGGCTTCATCTGAAAACAGGAAATGCTGGGTCATGAAAAACACCAGCAATCCTCGCATGCCATAATAGGAAAACCGCTCCCACATTTCGGCAAAGAATAAGATCACCAAGCCTCTGGGATGGGTCCGCAATTGCAACGCCACAATGGACATTGTCACGATGGTAATAATAGCCCCAGCGACAAAGACGATATTCATGCGCAATTTTCCTTTAGGGCCAAACCCATCCCTCAGATGATCACGGCTTTGTTATAAGAGCAAGGCGGGGTGCTGAAATACGGGCCGGCGTATCACGTGCCGCCCTGTATCAGGTCTTAGTACAAAGTCGCCAAGGCCTTGCCGTCATAATCCATCATATCGTCACTGCGGCCTTCTTTGACTTTGGTCGCCCACTCAGGATCTTGGAGAAGAGCGCGTCCAATTGCGATCATGTCATATTCGCCCTTCTCAAGGCGGGCGACAACATCATCAATCGGAGAGCGGGCTGAACCCTCGCCCCTAAAGGAGCCGGCAAAATCGCTAGAAAGGCCGATGGAGCCAACCGTGATGGTGCGCACGCCGGTTAGCTTTTTGGTCCAGCCTGCGCAATTGAGGCCTTCTGGTCCATCGACTTCGGGAAACTCCGGCTCCCAAACGCGACGTTGCGAGCAATGCAATAAGTCAACGCCGGCTGCCACGATTGGGGCCAAAAACGCTTCCAGTTCGGCGGGCGTATTGGCGAGGCGAGCCGTATAATCCTGCTGCTTCCATTGAGAAAAGCGCAAGATGAGCGGTATTTCAGGGCCGACTTCTTTGCGGCATTCTGCGATGATTTCGGCGGCAAAGGTCGCGCGTTGTGGAAGACTACCGCCATAGCGGTCTGACCGTTTATTCATCACGCCCCAAAAGAACTCATCGACCAAATAGCCATGGGCACCGTGGATTTCGACGGCATCGAAGCCAAGTTTGGCGGCATCACCAGCGGCGCGGGCATAAGCGCGCACCATATCCCAGACCTCTTCCTCAGTCGGGGGCGGAGTGATTTCTTTGCCGGTATGGGTGATGCCAGACGGGCTATCGGTTGGTGCATCCGGATAATGACCGGTTCCGGCCCTGCGCATCATGCCTTGGTGCCAGATTTGGGGCGCGATTTTACCCCCAGCCGCATGGACGTCAGCCACAACTTTCGCCCAGCCCGCCAAGGCATCATCACCATGAAAGCGGGGCACATTGGGGTCGTTTGACGCGCCTTTGCGGTCGGTGACTGTGCCTTCGGTGATTATGAGGCCAACATCGGCAGCCGCGCGCCTAGCGTAGTAATCGGCAACATTTTGACCGGGCACGCCACCGGGTGAGAACGAACGCGTCATTGGGGCCATGACGATCCGATTGGGAATGGTCAGGCCACGCACGGTCAAGGGTTCAAATAAAGCGGCTACATTAGTCATGATGGGTGTCCCAAGATTATTATATTGGCGGTGATGTGTCGGGTTTAACTGAATTGGTCAATCCGAAATGCTGATGATACGCAAGTCGTCTTCGTCGCTATACAAGGCCGCGACGGCTTCTGCGCGGCAATCACGGCATTTTGCTTGGTTCAGATAGCCTTTGTCGGTGATCTCGCCCTCTTCGAGGCTTGGCGGTGTCGCGAGCAGGATCAGGCGGACAACTCGGCGCGTCGTGGGCTGACCTTCCCCAGCTTGGACCATCGCCATCCGAGCGGCGTCGCGCACGGGGCTTTGCCAGCACAAATCGGC
>JBEINE010000239.1:0-3495 GCA_040378245.1 Hyphomonadaceae bacterium
CCCTGACGGCACCCAATGATGGCAATGACAAAGGCAAAAGCTGGAGCCTTGGCCATCCCAGCCCAAAATTGCTCAATCCCGACATTTTGTTGCAGACGTGTCAAAAACAGCGTCGGGCTTAAATCCATCATGGTGATAATCACGAGCCCTCCCCCCGCCAAGCCCGCAACCATCGCCAGAAATGTGAGAATTGGAAACATCACCAAAAGCGCGATGACCCGGGGAACAACCAGCATATCAATGGGATCGAGCCCTAAAGTGCGCATGGCGTCGATTTCTTGGGTCATCTTCATCGACCCGATTTGGGCGGTAAAGGAGGAGTCTGAGCGCCCAGCCAAAATGATGGCGGTTATTAAAACGCCGAACTCACGCAAAACCGAAAAACCTACCAGCTCGACGGTGAAGATGCTGGCACCAAAGTCAGAGAGGATTTTGCGACCCATGAAGGCAATAACCGCCCCGATAAAGAAGGACAAAGTTATCACAATGGGCACGGCATTGAAGCCCGCACTTTCGGCGACCGCAAAAGTCGGCAACCAGCGCACACGGGTTGGATTCATGACCGCCTTGCCGCACGCCAGAATGGTTTCACCTAGAAATGACACTGTCTGGAGCGTCTCTTGATACAGGTCGACGACAGCGCGGCCAATGCGCTCTAACAACCCAGTCCATGGCCTTGGTCGGTCAGCGTGCAGACCGCAGTCTCGTGCATATCGGCTAACCTCCATGAGTAGGCGCTGCGCCGTGCGGTGCGTGCCTTGGATCGTGCCACCACCCTTGTCTTCACCGACCAAGACCTGATTAATGACATAAGCCCCCGCAGTATCCAGATCGCCGAGCGCACCGACATCCACGGCTTTTGGTCTACCTTGGTCAGATGTTCGCAGTGGCCGAAGCCTGTCATCCAATGAGCCGATGGTTTGAACCGTCCAATCGCCGGACACACGCATGACGGTCGTGCCATCGCGCGATTCAATCTCAAACTGGGGCTCTTGCAGCGCCAAAATTATCCCTCGTGCCCTCTAAACCTAGCGCGGCGCCCAACGCCTCACTTTTTTTGTTGAACCGACGTTCTCAAAGATGACAATATCCACCCTCGCACAATTGGGCAAAACTTCTTAGAGACTCTGTCAGTTTTAATTCACATTTAATCTGCGCGCAAAGAGGGCTACTTTTCATAATGAAAATGGACATTTACCAAGAAACATGGCCGTTACGAGGGGTTTTTCGCATTGCGCGCGGCGCGCGCACACATGCCCACATTGTGACCATTACGCTGAACAAAGACCAAGCTATAGGACGCGGCGAATGTGTTCCCTATGCGCGCTACGGCGAAAGTAGTGGTTCGGTCATCGCTCAACTTGAAGCCGTCCGCCCCATGGTCGAGGCCGGAATTGACATCGACTGCGCCCAAGCCCTCCTACCAGCAGGTGCCGCCCGCAATGCCTTGGATTGCGCACTTTGGGACTTGGCCGCCAAAACCAGCGGCAAAAGGGTGTGGCAGCTCGCGGGCCTCGACGCGCCAAAGCCCGTCTTGACGGCCTTCACAATCTCCCTTGATGAACCAGAACTTATGGCTAAAGCCGCCATCGCGGCGAAAGGGCGGTCGCTGCTCAAAGTCAAAATCGGTGGCGCAGGCGACATTGAACGCGTGGCCGCAGTCGCTCGCGCTCGCCCGGATGCGCGCCTCATTGTCGACGCTAATGAGGGCCTAAACTCGGAAAGTCTGCCCGATCTTCTGCGCGATGCGCAAGCCCTCAATATTGAGCTCATTGAACAACCCTTTGCAGCAGGTCATGATAACCGATTAGGCGAATTCAAATCCCCCATTCCCTTATGTGCGGATGAGAGCTTTCATACGAGCGCCGATGTCGAGGGCTTGGCCCGCCATTACACCGCCCTCAATATAAAGCTCGATAAAGCGGGCGGGTTCACTGAGAGCCTCAAGGCGGTGCGCGCCGCGCGCGCGGCCGGCATGGGCGTGATGATTGGCTGCATGGTCGGCACGAGCCTAGTAACCGCTCCTGCGGTGCTATTGGCCCAACTGGCAGACTGGGTTGATCTCGATGGTCCTTTATGGCTGGACAAGGACCGCGATCAGGGGCTTAATTATGAAGGCTCAATCCTTCATCCACCCAGCCCAGATTTGTGGGGGTAAGGAATAGGCCGGACTGGGAGTGTCGCCATGCCTATGATGCCAGAGACTTTCTTCTCCATTGATTATTTCGCCGCCCGTGAGGCGTTTTTGTCCAGTGCGAAGTCGGCAAGCGCGCACGTCATCTCGGTCCGCCACCCCAGCGCCAATGGCCCCGGCGGTCGCGACATTTTCATGGATTGCGCGGTTTTGGGCGACAAAGATGCGAGCGGCGCTCTGGTGGTGATTTCAGGCACACATGGCCCAGAAGGCTATTGCGGGTCAGGCGTGCAAATAGGGCTATTGCGTGATGGTCAAGCGGTTGAGTGGGCCAAGTCGATGCGGGTGATCCTCATCCATGCCCATAATGCTTATGGTTTTGCCTGGGATACGCGGTTTAATGAGGATAACATCGACCTCAATCGCAACTATCTCGCCTCATTTGACGATCCCTTGCCCGAAAATCCCCAATATGACGCTCTGGCGGCTTGGGCCGCGCCACCCCAGCGCGATACGGATAGCCTGCAAGCCGCAGAAATGGCGCTCCTAAACTTTGCCCGCGATCAGGGCTTTCCCGCACTGCAAGCGGCTTTGACGGGCGGGCAATATAACCATCAGAAGGGCGTGTATTATGGCGGCACGGCACCGTCTTGGTCCAATATCACCTTGCGGGCGCTGTTGGCGCAAACCTGCGAGGGTGCCAGCAAGATTGTAACGATTGATATGCACACAGGCCTTGGCCCTTTTGGTCATGGCGAGATCATCACCGAAGCCGCCCCCGGCAGCCCGCATCATCAGCGCCAAACCAGCATTTGGGGCGATCAAGTGTGTTCGACCAAAGACGGCAGCTCAGTATCGGCGGACTTATCAGGCACGATGGATCATGCGCTGGAAGCCGCCTTCGCCCCCGCATGGTGCGCCTCTATAGCCATCGAATTTGGGACGGTGGACACCATGAGCGTATTCCGCGCCACGCAAGCCTCCAGCTGGCTGCATTGTTATGGCGACCCAGAAGGCCCAGATGCGCCCCAGATTCGCTCTAATATGCGCGCAGCCTTCTATCCTGAAACAAGCGAGTGGAAGCAAATGGTCTGGGCCCGCAGTTTGGACGTTATTGGTAAGGCCGCGGTGGCTTTGGGCGGCGGCTGAGTTTTTGGCGCGACAACGGGGGCGCGCGGGAAGACTGTGATAAAGTAAACATTGCAATACTGAGTCACAAATTTGATGATTTGCGCCAGCCTATACAGCTTTCGCTTGGGAAGGGTTTTGGTGTCCCTTCTGGTTCACCACAACCCATGCGTTATTGTGGGCGGGCGATTTTGCGCGTCAAGGCCTGATTTTTCGCAGAAAAATCAGCCACG
>JBEINE010000083.1:0-12716 GCA_040378245.1 Hyphomonadaceae bacterium
AAAAAGACGGGACAGACCCTCGAGCCGTCCATCGTTTCTTGCCACCAAGAAACGGTGTAAAACTGGCCCTATTTCAGAAGTTTAGAGCGCAACTTCGTATCTGAGGAAATCAAACGCGTTCTAAGGCACCACCGCCTCAGTGGTCGAGCGCGGCAGCGGAGCGACGGACAACCAAATCGGCTTGTGATGGCCACCTGGCAAGGTCGCCCCAAGACGACACCGCGCCACTTTCACATCACGTACAAAGGCATGATCGGTCGCCACGCTAATAAGTCCGAAGGCTTTGGTTAAAGTCGCGCCAGCCCAGCCGCCACAGCGCACGCGGGTCACATTGCCATAGTCCTTAAACTGCTTGATTGTGCGATCCCATGGGGCGGCATTAAAGTCGCCCAATACAATTGTCGGTCCTTCTTGGACCCCGGCCCGCGTGCCCGCCCGGTTGATCAAAGCGTCGCGCATGGGTGTCCGGCGCAGGCCTTTTTGGGCAATTTCTGGATGCAGGCCGATGATCGTTAGGTCACCGTTCAAGGATCGCGCCATTGTTGGTTCCCCCAGCATCGCAGAAGCCCGCCAGTTGGACTTGGACAAAACGGCAATCGATGTCGGGTTGTCAGCCACGGGTGCCGCAATCAAAGTCCAGCCAGATGGCGGCAATACAACGCTGCCGGGGGCCTCTGCCAGCATTAAGAGCGTTGCCTTTCTTTTGTCAGCATCTTTGAAAATCTGGGCGAGCGCTTGGTCGCTGCCGTCGACATTGGCCCAACCCACCACGGCTGTTACGTCATTTCCCCCGCTGGCGGACTTGCCAGCCGCGGGCAGTGTCACAAACAAATTGGCGCTCAAAACCAGAACGCAGGCGACCGTCATGATCCAGTTTCGCTGCCCTACCCACATGCTGGCCGCCAAAACCGACAGGATGATCCAATACCAGCGATAGCTTGACATAGAATCAAAGGGATAGCCGAAAGCAGCCAAACTCGATGCCAAGGTCATCAACAAAGCAATCCCGAAAATGACGATCCCGAGAAATGTCGCCACATAATTGGCTTTGACTCTTCGTCTGCGCTGGATGTGCGCTTGGCGCCGCCACGACACAGGGGAGCTATCAGGTTGGAGTGGTGCCGCGATTTCGGGTTCAACAGCGGGTGCTTGTCGTTCGTCGACACGTGTGACTGGGTCCAGCGCTTTGGATTCAGCTTGGCTGATGGTGGCTAGAACTGCGCTAGGCTCGACCGTATCTTGAAGCCTCGGTTCTTCCAATTGCAGATATATTGGTTCCTGCCTCGGCCTGTCCTCGTTGCCGATCAGCTCCGCAGAGTTTGGAGGGGGGCTGATACTGCGGGTTTGTGTCTCGGAGACTGCGCTTGTGCTGACAGGCCACTCGGGGCTCACGGGTTCTTCGGGTTTGTCTTGGGGAGTTTCCGACCTGAAGGCTAAGCGAACATGGTCTATCGGTTCTATGATGTCTGGGCGCTGGGCCGCAATTGCGGTGGCATCGAGATCGTCAGTCTGCCTTGAGCGTTTCTGAATGCCATCGAAGCGGAGTTGCGCTCCAATGCCTGCAACGACGGCTTTTGCGGCTTCATTTGCGGGCTTCAAGAAACGTTGGACGGCTTCAAGTGACCAATTTGCACGCCCTGTATCCTCCCCCGACCAATCAGGCAGGGCCTGCCTGAACTCCAGAGATAGATCTGTTGGATCATCAAAGACGCTTCGATCTGGGTCGAGATAAAGTCTTGCCGGCACGACATCGAACCTAAGCTCGACTTCCTTCGCGCTGCGCCCCAACAATGGATCATAGTCGATATCAAAATCTTCCAGCGCCCCAAGCCACAAAATCGGTTTCATCATTTAGCCCGAGTGCCTCGCCCGAAACGCTGGTCTGCTGCCAACTCAATCCGCCAAACCCCAAAAGTGCAGACCCAGGGACCAGACAAAGTCTTCTAGGGAAACAAAGGCTCCATCGTCAATCCTTGTGACTCAGACAAGCCAAAGGCAATATTCATATTTTGAATGGCTTGCCCGCCAGATCCTTTGATCAGATTGTCAATAACCCCAATCACAATCACCCGTCCAGGAATGCGGTCGGGGAACACCGCCAGAACACATAGATTTGATCCCCGCACCCATCTTGTATCGGGTGAAGCGCCCGTCGGGGCAATTTTGATAAAGCGCTCATCTTTAAAGCGGGCCATCAAAGCGGCGCGCACGTCGTCAATTGTCGCACCCCCGGCCAGTTTTAGATGACAGGTGACCAATTCGCCGCGCGCCATGGGCACCAAATGCGGCGTGAAATTGATGAGGACAGGTCCACCACTGGCCTGGCTCAATTCCTGTTCAATCTCGGGGGCATGGCGGTGATTGCCGACGCTATATGCGTGTAGGCCTTCTGCCGCTTCACAAAACAGATTGGCTTCTTTCAGTCCCCGTCCGGCCCCCGAGACGCCCGATTTGGCGTCAATAATGATATCGCGCGGCGATACCACGCCAGTCTCAACCAAGGGCTGAATAGCCAGCAATGTGGCCGTCGGATAGCAGCCGGGGCAAGCAATGATCGTGGGCTTTCTGGCCAATGCGTCGCGCGCAAACTCGGTTAGCCCGTAGACGGCCTGGGCGGTCTTGGCCGGATGCATATGTGTCCGGCCATAAGCCTGTGCATAGGCTCGCGCATCGCGGAAACGGAAGTCTGCAGAAAGATCAATGACAGTGACATGGGCAGGAAGCTCGCCCAGCAATTCTTCGCTGGCCCCATGGGGCAAACAGCCAAAGGCGACATCCACGCCGTCCCAATCAACGTCTTCGGCCTTAACCAGTGTCCGCTCTGCGAAAGGATGAAGATGGGGAAATAAATCGCCCAATTTGCGCCCCGCCTGCGCATTCGCCGTGATCGCGCCAACACGCACATTGTGGTGATGCGCCAGCAAACGGATCGTCTCCGCTCCTGTATAGCCGGAGGCACCAAGGATAACGGCATTGAGGGTTTGGGTGGTCATGATAGGTAAGCTTTCGACGAGAGCGCGTTTCGTTTCCCTGGAAACGAAGTTGCGCTCTAAACTTTTAAAATAGGGCCATTTTTACACCGTTTCTTGATTCCAAGAAACGGTGAACGGCCCTAGGCGAAGGTACGTGTCGGCATGGGCGGAGGGAGGGACAAGTCCCGCAATATCAGATTCCAATAGGCCCAAGAGCGGGGGTCCATGATGCCGGGCGGTGCGTTGGCTAGCGCGTTGGCTAGCGCGTCCTTGTCGAAGTGACGACGCAGCTTCATGACGTCACAGTGCACCCCATAAGTCAGAACATGTGCGATGAAGAAAACTGGATCAGCCAGCGTTTCCTCCGGCGATTGAAACCACACACATCGTCGTGCAACATCGTGTAAATCTTGGGTGGAAATCGTGTTAGTCGACATTTAAAAGCCCTCAGACAAAGACTTGAGATCTGGAAGAGCGTTCAAGTCCACCGTTTTGACGGCGCGCTCAAGACGTGACCGCGTTGCAATGGGTAAGTTTGACAAGTTACCATCATTGAACCAGCTCAACGCTTTCAGCGTGATGAGTGGGTTAAAGGAATTGCCATAGATGATTGCGCCTGCCGCGAGGGCCGTCGGTAAATCAATTCCTACAGATATCAGCGCGTCAATATCGATGTAATCCTTGAGTTGAGCTCGCTTTTGAACCACTGACGCTTTCATGCCCGCTAAATCGACGAGTGAAGCAATCTTTAAACCAATCTCTGGCGCGATTGTTGGCGGCTTAACGATGTTGACGCCTGGAATACCAAAAAACGAAACCTGGACTGGGCCATCTCTGTGTATATTGCAGGTTAAGGTGTTTTGCTCACGCTGGATGATCTCGGCATCTTTTAGAAATGGCACATGGCGCATAAGTCGATCAGGATCGAAGTCTTGGAAAGCAAAAAAATCAAAATCGACTGACTCGCGATGCCCGAGATATAGGGCAATCGCTGTCCCGCGATAAAGCGTAAAAGCTTCCGGTATTTGGCTCAACTCTTTCCAGACCGCTTGTTGGGCGGGGGGCAAAACATCCAGACGGGGAAAAGCACTGATATTGAACATGTCGCCTCTGGCATCAATCAACAATGAACAAAGTTGCGCCCTCACTCGTTTTTGACCTATGCGCAGGGTCGCCGAAGTCTGAAACATGATAACTCAATCCAGCCTTCATCCCGAACGTCCGTCCTTCAGTTCCGAAGGTAAACTTCCGCTGAGAACATAAAGAATATGACCACGATCACACCAATGATCAGCCAAATAATTGGGTGAATAGGCTACATAACGCATGCGCACGTTACCTAACTCAAGCGTCCGCCACTCGGCTTGGCCTGTTTCGCCCGCATGAATAGTCGGTGTTATCGTTGACCACTCAATGGTCGTGAAGACAGATGTCGGCAATTTCATGGGATTGTCTTTTTCCAAGTCCGGGTAAAACTGAATGCAATGCTAACACAGAAGGTCTCCAAACCCCAAAACGAAGAAGGGCGGCCCGCTAAGGCCGCCCCCTTGTAACACAATCGTGCCCAGACTGGACTTAGCGCTTGGAGAATTGGAAGCTACGGCGGGCTTTCGCGCGGCCATATTTTTTACGCTCAACAACCCGCGAGTCGCGTGTGAGATAGCCAAATGGCTTTAACACTGGACGCAATGCTGGCTCAAAGCGGGTTAGGGCTGTGGCAATGCCGTGACGCACAGCACCGGCTTGACCCGACAGGCCGCCACCCTTGACGGTCGCGATGACGTCAAACTCAGTGCCACGATCGGTCACTTGCATCGGCTGGTTGATCACCATGCGCAAAACTGGACGGGCGAAATAAGTGCCTTGGTCCTTGCCATTAATGGTGATTTTACCCGTGCCGCGCTTGACCCAGACCCGAGCAATCGCGTTTTTGCGCTTGCCGGTTGAATAGGCGCGACCAAGACTGTCGATTTCGGGTTCGCGAACCACGATGGCGACGACGCCTTCGCCCAAGCCTGCGCCTGTGCCGATCAAGGCGAGATCTTCAAAACTTTTTACACTATCTTCCATCAGTTGGCCCCAACATTCTTGCGGTTACGACCCTTAAAATCAATCACTTCGGGTGATTGGGCCTCATGTGGGTGTTCACTGCCGGCATAGACGCGCAGTTTCCCGAACTGATCGCGTGCCAGCGGGCTTTCCTTTGGCATCATGCGCAGGACTGCTTTTTCAAGCACGCGCTCTGGAAAACGACCGCCCAACAAGCGCGCGGCTGTGGTTTCTTTAATGCCGCCAGCATAACCAGTGTGGCGATAATAGACTTTGTCACGCAGTTTATTGCCGGTGAAAACCACTTTGTCGGCATTGATGATCACGACGTGATCGCCAACATCGGCGTGGGGGGTGAAATCGGGGCGGTGCTTGCCGCGTAAACGCATTGCGATGAAGGTTGCAAGACGGCCAACAACCACCCCGCTCGCATCGACCACAATCCACTTACGATCAGCTTCGTGCGTCTTGGCACTGAAGGTTTTCATGGATGATTTTCCAAAGACTATAGAGGTGCCAGAAATCAGCCCCCTTTTGAGAGTGGCGTTGTCTAGGGGCTCGGCATGGTCCTGTCAATCCACTTACTGAAAGACATTATAAAACAGATAATTAAGACAACGGTACTCGGTTACCGTATTTGCGCACATGGGGTGGCTTGACCCAATATCCACCCATGAGCCTGTCTGAGAGCGCGTCTGGTTCTTTTAGAACCAGGTTGCGCGTCGAGGTATTTGATAGAGCGCGTCTGGTTCTTTTGGAACCAGGTTGCGCTCTAAAATTATGAAATAGTTACAATTTTACGCCGTTTCTTGAGTCCAAGAAACGGTGAACGGCCCTATTGTAATATGGGGGGCGCGTCTCCGGGAAACTGGGCGCACGCGCGTTCCATTCGTCCTAGGCGCAGGCCAACGGCCAGTCTCGCCGCTGGTTGTCCGAATTGGGCCAGTTCGCGGGTACGCTTTAGCCCTGATCGCACGCACACATCTTCTGCATCATCGAGCACGACGGCGCGAACCTCAGGGGTTAAGACATCCCAGCGGGTCAGGGCCAATGCCAGCCGCCAAGGCTGTGTCAGGCCGTCGTGTGGGGCGGAACTGTGCCAATCGAGGATTTTTTGGCTGAAGAGCGTCCCATCGGCATTCAATTTGGCCAAGACGAAGGCGTCGTGCATCCGCAATGTGGGCCTGGCGGGAGTCTCAACCAAGGCTTGTTGCGTCAATAGCGCCGCTGCCCTCAAGGCTTCCTGCGTGCCAATCCGCTGGAGCCGCACACTCTCGAGTTCCATCAACCGGCTATCACGGGGTTCTGCCAACAAGGCCTGTGTCGCTTCAAATTGAGTTTTCGCGGCAGGGTTATCAGGCTGGGCCCGATACACATCCAATCGCGTCGACGCCATATCGGCGCGCGCACTTTGGGAGCCTAAAAAGGCTGCACATATGACAAAAGTGCCCGTCAGTGCCGCAATAGAGAGTGGAATGGGTGATACAATTTTCATGATTGGCTTTATAGCAATCACAAAAGCATTTGTAAGGCATGAATTGCGCGACGCCGCAATAAACTGGGCATAGGCCTAAGTCCTATTGAGATCACGACTTCAGCAAAGCAAGACCCCACCGCCTCCCGGATCGCTCTGTTTTGTCTCATGTCCTGCGGAGTTTGAGTGCGCGTTCAACAGCATTCTTAAAGTCAATAGGTTTTATTGGCATAAGGCTTGCTTTCCCGACCCCTTGTGTGCAATCACGAGTTTTTCAACGGGCGTGTATCCTTGCTCTCTATCTTGAAGTTTTAGACGGATCATTTTCTTTGGGGGGAACATGGGCATGAGCTATCACTTTGATCAAGATCGATTAAATGTGAAAACAACGGCCGGCGTGTTGATCACTCCTTCATCATCACCCCCTCGATTTATTGACCAAACCCATTACGGCTATCGGTATAAGCGCCTGTTTGATATCGTCGTCAGTATGGCCGCGTTATTGATTCTTCTGCCGTTTCTGGTCGTGATCGCCGCTTTGGTGCGACTGAGCAGTCCGGGCCCAGCCATCTTCTGGTCAAAGCGCGTCGGGTGGCACGAACGAATTTTCCTTATGCCTAAATTCCGTTCCATGAAGACGGGCAGCAAACTTGAGGCGCGTGAGATCTCTGGCGAATCTCAAGAGGGGCTGACGTCCATAGGTTGGGTCCTCCGAAAACTCAGCATTGACGAATTGCCCCAGCTTTGGAGCGTTTTGCGGGGCGACATGAGTTTGGTGGGGCCTCGCCCCCTACTCGCCAATGATCCAACAACGGATATACGCAGGAACTCGTTTCCAACTTGTTTTCTGGTCCGTCCAGGGATTTCGGGGCTCGCTCAAATCAATGGTCGCAATAAGGTGCAAAGCGTCCGAAAGGCGCGATATGACGCCTATTATGCGCGCCGCTGCAGTTTTGGGTTGGATATGCTCATTTTGATGCGAACGGTAAACATTCTGTTCAAATTCGATGATATCGTTTGAACACATCTGCTTACAAAGTTGAAAGAGTTCGCAGCTAAAAACTAACTGCATTTAAGGATTAAGCGTGTCAGCTCGTGAAAAGCCCAGCCGAAATCTCATGCTTTCCGGATCGGGCGCGCGAGTCATAATTTTCGCTTTGGCCAGTGTGGCGGTTCTGGTCTTGGGGCTTATGCCGCAAGATTTCGCAATTCATGTGTCATCGTCTGATAAGATTGACCATTTTGCGGCCTTTGCAGTCTTGATGATAGTCGGCCAATTTGCCTTTCCGGCCAAGTATCATTTGTGGGTCGGTCTGGGCCTTATCTGTTTTGGTGGCGCTATTGAGCTATTACAAGCCATCCCCAGTCTAGGCCGCTCACCCGATTGGATCGACTGGTTGGTTGAGGTTGCAGCTATCTGCGTGATGGGGCCGCTATATGCGAGGCTCTCAGCTGCTGTTGCGGTTTCGCAATGAGGTCGTTGCAGGGCGAGTGGAGATGTTACACCATTTCTGGACTATCGAAGGGGATCAAGTGGGCGGACAAATCTTGATGACCCTTCCGCGCCCTAAAAGGTTGGGTCCACGCGGTCAGCATAGCGGGCGGGTGTCTCTCAAATCTGATCAATCCCCTGCTCGCCAGCAATCCTGCCGACTGAAATGAAAGAGGAAAAACCAATGGCTGAGACAATTTTGATCGCGGGCGGTGCTGGCTATATCGGCAGTCACGCTGCCAAGGCAGTCGCGGCGTCAGGTCGTATACCGCTGGTGGTTGATAGCTTGGCCGCAGGGCATAATCATGCCGTCAAATGGGGTCCCCTCGAGGTCGCCGATTTGCGCGACACAACGGCATTAACCGCCATCATAAAGGCACACATGCCAGTTGCGATCATGCATTTTGCCGCCTCAATTGAAGTGGGTATTGGCGAGCGCGAGCCGCTGGCCTTCTATGACAATAATGTCGCTGGGACGATATCGCTTCTCAAGGCAATGAAAGCCTGTGATGTCACGCGCCTTGTGTTTTCCAGTACCTGCGCCGTTTATGGCAGTGCGCAGCCACCCCTAAGTGAGGATATGCCGCGCAAGCCAGCCTCAGTTTATGGCCGCTCAAAGGCAATGGTTGAGGAGATTATTGAGGATTGCACGCGCGCATACGGGCTAGAAGCCGTCATCTTGCGTTATTTCAACGCCTGCGGCGCCGATCCTGATGGGGACAGCGGTGAAGAGCATGATCCCGAGACCCATTTAATCCCCAATGCCTTGAAAGCGGCCGCCGGTCTTGGTGACGGATTGAAAGTGTTTGGCACCGATTATCCCACGCCCGATGGCACCTGCTTGCGCGATTACATCCATGTTAGTGATCTCGCCGATGCCCATGTCGCAGCACTCGACTTGCTGGCGCGCGAAGGGGGATTGCACGTATTCAATTTGGGAACCGGCACGCCTTATAGCGTCTTAGATGTCATCAAAACCATTGAACACGTCGTAGGAAGAGCCCCACCTCATGAGTTTGCATCACGCAGAGCCGGCGATGTACCTGTCCTGACCGCCAATCTGGGTGCTGCGGCGACCAAACTGGGCTTTCGTCCTAAGCTCAGCGATCTTGAGACTATTGTCTCAACCGCTTGGGCGTTTCACAAAAAGACGTGGGGGGTTTAAAGTTTTGCCTCGCCCGCCCTGGCTCTTTTGTCGGATACAAACCAACCTTATTCAATATGTAACCAGCCTGGGAGATTTCCTTTGAGCCCCATCAAAATTGCTGTTATCCCCGCGGCGGGCTTTGGCTCGCGCATGTTGCCAGCCTCAAAAGCGACACCGAAGGAGTTATTGACGGTCGTTGATCGACCGGTCATCCAATATATCGTCGAAGAGGCCATAGAAGCCGGTATTGAGCATGTGGTCTTTGTGGTGTCGCGCGGCAAAGAGGCAATCGAGGCCTATTTCGACCACAATATCGAGCTTGAAAACCAACTTGAAGCCGGGGGAAAGACAGCTCTCCTCGCCGAAGTTACGCGCCCAATCCTCAATCAGGGGCGGGCTTCATTTGTGCGTCAGGGCAAAGCATTGGGGCTTGGCCATGCGATTTGGTGCGCTCGCGACATCGTTGGCGATCAGCCATTCGCCGTCCTGCTGCCAGATATGATTTGTGCCGAAAAGCCTGGTGCCACCAAAGCGCTGGTTGACCTTCATGCCCAAACAGGTGGCTGTGCGATCAGTGTCACGAGAGTGCCCGATGACGAAACGCATAAATATGGCATAATCGCCCCCAGCACCGAGCCTAACATTGGACCGGCCTTATGTATCGGGGGCTTGGTTGAAAAGCCGCCCCAAGGCCAAGCGCCCTCCAATCTTATCATAACAGGTCGCTATGTTTTTACGCCCGATATCTTTGCCCATCTGGCCAAAGCGGAACGCGGAGCCGGCGGCGAGATTCAGCTGACCGATTCAATGATCAAACTGATCGGTTCCGGCCCCTTCCATGGCGTGCCCACGCAAGGTCCCGTTTATGATTGCGGCGACAAAATCGGCTGGCTAACAGCCAATATCGGCATGGCACGCCTACGCGACGACGTCTGGCCCGAACTATCGGGCGTGATGCGTGGTTTCTTGGGCTAAACTTTGTTGGATTTAGAGCGCAACCTCGTTCTAAATGAACCAGACGTGCTTTAAACACTTGCCAACTCAGGCAGCCAGTTCTCCGGGGGCGGCAAGTCCCTCTGCTTGGGGGCTCCCAATGAATGAAAGCAATATGCAGCCGTAGTTTCATCGGAATTGAATGGCTCAAGGTGATGATCGAGACATTCGATAATGGGTCTCGCGCTGCACTTTCCCCTTACTTATGTTATGTGATAATATATCAATTTTTGTCAGAGATGGTAAAGCAAGAACGCTGGCCATTGAAAGACGCGCAGGGGCATTATGACATTTCGACGAAGGACACTTTTATCCAGCGCATTGATTTGCGCGACACTGACGCCTTTACAGGTCTTTGCTGACCCAGCAACAAATGAAGCCATTGAGGAAACCATTATTGTAACGGCGCAGCGCCAAGCCTATCGCGCGGATATTCCCCTGAAACTGACGCCGCAATCTGTCGATGTTTTAGAGGCCGACACATTGGAAGAGGTTGGGATCACACGGCTTGCCGATGCGCTGGACTTGTCGGCATCCATGGCGCGTCAAAACAATTTTGGCGGCTTGTGGGACAATTTCGCTGTACGTGGCTTTGCAGGTGACGAGAATTTGCCGAGTGGCTATCTGGTCAATGGCTTTAATGCTGGGCGTGGCTTTGGCGGCCCACGCGACATTGTTGGAATAGAGCGGGTTGAGATTTTGAAGGGTCCCAGCGCAGCGGTATTTGGACGCGGGGAACCGGGCGGCAGCGTCAATCTTGTCACTAAGAAGCCAGAGTTTGAGCCTGAGGGCACGATTGGGGTCGCGCTTGGCAGCTTTGATAAAGTCCGCCTTGATGGCGATTGGACAGGGCCCTTGAGTGACGCATTTGCTGTGCGACTGAATGGTTTTTACGAGCAGGGCAATAGTTTTCGCGATACACTTGAGAGCACCCGCTCTGGGATATTCCCTTCAGCGCAGTGGCGGATCAATGCCCGAACCAGCATAACCTATGAAGGCGAAATCACGCGCCAAGAAATCCCATTTGATCGCGGCGTGATCTCGCTCAATAATAAATTGGGTGTCGTGCCAATTTCGCGTTTCTTAGGTGAGCGGGGCGATGGGCCCATTCAGGCCGACGCGTCAGGTCACCAGCTACAGCTTCAACATGACTTCAATGATGAGTGGAGTTTGCTTGTCGGGATTGGTTATCGAACCACTGACCTTGAAGGCTTCTCCACCGAAGCCGAGCTCGCCAGTGCCCGGCAGCGCTTGTTTGTCGATGGTCAAACCCTGTCGCGTCAGCGGCGCTTCCGCGATTATGAAGCCGAGCACACAGTCTATCGCGGGGAAGTCAGTGGGCAGTTTGAAACCGGGGTTCTTGAGCATCGCATCTTGGCCGGTCTTGATTATGATCAGTTCTCAAATGGCCAAGTATTCTTGCGCTATCGGCCGCCCTCGGTTGCTGGGAACCCAAGCCCCGCTGCGGGGAATGTGATTAGCATCTTTAATCCGATTTATGGCCAGTTCCCATTGCCAGTCCCCAGCCCTCAGACCAATCGGCTGGACGAACAAGAGGCTTGGGGCTTTTATGTTCAAGACCAGATAAAGCTGAGCGATCGATTACAGATCCGCGTGGGTGGGCGCTATGATGATTTCTCCAGCGTTAGTTTGAACCGCGCCAACAATACAAGGACTTCATTTAGCGACACCAAGTTCAGCCCTCAAGCCGGCTTTGTCTTTGAAGCCAGCGACGCCTTCACGCTCTATGGGTCTTATGGCCAAGGCTTCCGGCCCAATTCGGGGACAGATTTTGCCGGCAGGGCGTTTGCTCCCGAAGAATCGGAATCTTATGAGTTGGGCGGCAAAATTACGCTCCTCGATGGCGACTTGGAAGCCACGATTGCGGCCTTCTCCATGACCAAAACCAATATCATCACGGCAGACCCGCTCAATGCAGGCTTCTCGCTGGCGATTGGCGAGGCCGAAAGCCGGGGCCTCGAAGTTGATGTGACGTCAGAGCTGCCCGGCGAACTGGACCTGCGGTTGTCTTATGCCTTTGTCGATGCGAAAGTGGCCAAGGATGGCCTCGATCCCAATTTCGCCTCGATCATCAAGAAGGGTGACCGGCTGATCAATGTGCCCGAACATACGTTGAGTGCGCTCATCTCAAAAGAGTTTGATCTTGGCGGCAATGAACTGGAAATTGGCGGCGGTCTGCTTTATGTTGGCAAGCGCCTTGGTGAAACAGCAACGACCTTTGACTTGCCCGCCTACACAAGCGTGCGGCTGTTTGCAACTTATGACCTTAGCGACGATTTGGAATTGTCCGCGAACGTCAATAATCTGGCTAACACCACGTATTACACCAATTCATTCAGTAGGCTGTGGGTAGCACCTGGCGCACCGCGCAATGTGACAGTGGCTCTGCGCTATAGCTTCTAGGGGTGCGTAAGAATGGCAGCTGATGGCCTGTCGCTTAAGGATCTGGTGGTAAAACGCGGTGATCGCGTGGTGCTTGATGGGCTGACACTACATGTGCCCGCGGGTCAAATCTATGCACTATTGGGCGGCAATGGTGCTGGCAAATCCACGGCTCTGTTTGCAACT
>JBEINE010000223.1:0-3998 GCA_040378245.1 Hyphomonadaceae bacterium
AGGGCAGCGATAGGCCGATGGCCTCTGCAACACATGCCATCGTATTGGCTGTGAATTGCCCGCCGCACGCGCCGTCGGATGGGCAGGCATGACGCTCAATCTCGCATAATTCTTCAAAGTCCATGCGGCCAGCGGCATGGGCGCCCACGGCCTCAAACACGTCTTGCACTGTCAAATCGCGGCCCTTATGACGGCCGGGCAAGATGGATCCGCCATACAAGAAGACCGAGGGCACATTGAGACGCAACATCGCCATCATCATGCCTGGCAGGCTCTTGTCACAACCAGCCACGCCCACCAACGCATCATAGGAATGGCCGCGCATCGATAGCTCAACACTGTCGGCAATCACTTCGCGTGACACCAGCGAAGACCGCATGCCTTCATGGCCCATCGCGATGCCATCAGTAACGGTGATCGTGCAAAACTCGCGCGGCGTGGCACCCGCGTGCTTGACACCGCGCGACACAGCATGGCCTTGACGCATGAGCGTTGTGTTACAGGGCGCGCTCTCGTTCCAGCACGACGCCACACCGACAAAAGGGGCTTCGATATCCTTGGTGCCAAGGCCCATCGCATAATAATAAGACCGATGCGGCGCACGTGCCGCGCCCAGAGTTACATGGCGGCTGGGAAGGCGGGACTTGTCCCAGATACGGTCGGTCATAGTGTTGGTCCTTGGTGGGTGGTGATTATGTCACGCTTCTATCCTTGAACCGCCGCGTGATCAAAGGGTTGGTGCGGGGAATTGTTGGAGCCTTTTACAGGCATTGAGAATGAATGGACCGCGCGATTGCATCGCGCTTTTAATGAGGTGGACCCTATTTGGGCTGTTAGGCCCTCGTCCAGATGGCTTTGCTAAATGACGCACAGCGCGATGCAATCGCGCGGTCCATTCAGCGCCCCCTAGCCGCGAAACCCAGTCGCGACCATAAACAGTTCCACGCTTTCGGCGCGGCTTGATGGTGGTTTCGCATGGCGGACGTCTTTGAAGGCTTTTTTCAATAAGGCGAGAATGTCACTTTCAGTGCCGCCTTGGAACATTTTGGTGACGAAGGCGCCCCCGGGGGCCAAGGTCTCCATGGCGAAATGGGCGGCCGATTCAGATAGCACGGCGGTGCGCAAGTGGTCGGTTTGTTTATGGCCGACCGTATTGGCCGCCATATCGCTCATCACGAGGTTGGGGGCACCACCCAAAAGATCAATCAGCTTCTGGCTCATACCCTCGTCGAGAAAATCGCCTTGGACGATCGTTGCGCCTTCGATGGGGTCCATCTCCAAGAGGTCGATCCCGACAAGAGCCGCTGCACCCCGTCGCGCACAGACTTGCATCCAGCCACCAGGCGCTGCACCCAGATCAATGATGCGTCCATGATCGGGGATGATGTGAAACTTCTCATCAAGCTCAATCAATTTATAGGCCGACCGGGCGCGCCAGCCATCGGCGCGGGCACGCGCGACATAGGGGTCATTGAGTTGACGTTCCAGCCAGCGGGCAGACTGTGCGGTTCGGCCTTTGCCGGTTTTAACCCGTGTCGGCGTCGCGCGTGTATCGGTTACGCCCAAGTCAAAAACCACGCGCTTGCGGCGCTCCGGCAAGGCCACGGGGGCTTTCTTGCCCCATTTCACTTTGTCTTTATCGTCACTCATGGCTTGGATCGCCTTGGCCGCCGCTTGGGTTTTTGCAGCATGGTTAGGATCAGGCCCTCACGCAGGCCCCTGTCAGCAACGCGTAAGCGCCCGCTCGGCCATGTGTCTAGCACAGCATCAAGGATTGCGGCACCCGCCAGCACGAGGTCAGCGCGCTCCTTGCCGATGCAGGGGTTCTGCGCCCTTGTATTGCGGTCTTGGCTGGCCAGCAGATTGATCGCGGCATAAGTATCATCTTTGCTGATCCAAATGCCATCGACCAAGCGCCGTGTGTAGCGCGCCAGCTTAAGGTGGACGCTAGCTAGGCTCGTAACCGCCCCAGATGTGCCAATGATATGCCCCGCGCCGCTATGAAGTTTCTGCGCCACCCGCCTCTCGGGGTCAAACGCACCCAGCAAATCCGCCGCACCCTGCTTCATGTCATCGTACCAGAGCCGTGTTTGCGGGCGCTCCGGATAGAGTTCTGCCAAAGTCACAACGCCAATGGGGGCGGAAAACCATGTTTCAAGCTTTGGCGGGCGCCCAGCGCCACGATTGATGGCCCAAGAAAGCTCTGTTGACCCCCCACCAATGTCAACCACCAACGCGCCTTCACTTCTGGCATCAAACAAGTCGGCGCAACCCAGCACAGCCAAACGAGCTTCTTCACTGGCAGGAATAATGTCAAATCGCAGGCCGGTCCGAGAGGCAACATCACGCAGAAAGGCTGAGCCATTCTTGGCCGCGCGGCAGGCTTGAGTCGCGACACACCTCGTTCTGATCGGTTGATGGCCTCTGAGCTTGTCAGCGCAAGTCATAAGGGCGTCCAATGTCCGCTTCATCGCGGCATCAGATAGTTTTCCCGTTGCGCCTAGACCATCACCAAGGCGCACGATACGCGAATAAGAATCGACCACGCGAAAGCCACCCGTCACGCGCTGGGCCACTAATAGTCGACAATTATTCGTCCCAAGATCCAGCGCCGCATAAAGCTGGCCCGACGCACGAGACGACGATATCTCCGGTAGAGGATCAGCTAAGCCGTCCGCAACCGGCGCAAACTGGCCACCGGCCATATAAAACCTCTGGGCGCGCCACTTTGACGCTTTTCGTTGCAATCACCCTATCATTTGTTTCCATAAGGGCAATCTCTGCATGTGTCTGACCTTCCAGCTTGCGCCCGAAATAAAGCGTACATAACTATGGTGGTAAGGAGAAAGAGCAAGCCATGGAAAAACCTTTTGGAGACAAGCTGATCGCGAAATTCGGTATCGGACAGATTGTCCGTCACCGTATGTTCCCGTTTCGTGGCGTAATCTTTGATGTTGATCCTCAATTCGCCAACACAGAAGCATGGTGGGAAGCGATCCCCGAGGGAATTCGACCACGCAAGGACCAGCCCTTCTATCACCTTTTGGCTGAAAACGACGAAAATCACTATTTGGCCTATGTGTCAGAGCAAAACCTATTGCCTGACACTAGCGGTGAGCCCGTTGAGCATCCCAGTGTTGATGAGATGTTTGAGGACTTTGATGGAAACGCCTATGCTCGTAAGGCAAGCCAACGCTTGAACTGAACATTGATAGGCGATTGGAGGCGGTTCGGTGAACACGATAGACCAACATGCCGCACCGCCGCCAGGGTCAGCGCTTGACTGGACCATAGACCAAAATTGGTCCGCTTATAGTTCGGACGAACATGCGCGTTGGACGGCCCTTTATGAGCGGCAGATGGAGATTTTGCCCGGTCGTGCGTGTGCCGCGTTCATGCGTGGGCTGGATCGCCTCGATCTGCATGGCGAAGGAATCCCAGACTTCAAGCGTTTGAACGAGGGTTTATCGGCGCTCACGGGTTGGTCTATCGTAGCCGTGCCGGGCTTGGTGCCTGATGCCGTTTTCTTTGATCATCTTGCCAATCGCCGCTTTCCGGCCGGCAACTTCATCCGCACCAAAGAGCAATTTGACTATATCTCTGAGCCAGACGTGTTTCATGACGTATTCGGCCACGTGCCATTGCTGGCTGACCCTGTTTTTGGCGACTATATGCAGGCTTATGGGATTGGCGGGTTGCGAGCGCTTGGCCTTCACAGCCTCGATTCATTGGCACGGCTCTATTGGTACACAGTTGAGTTTGGCTTGATCAAAACGCCAGCGGGTTTGCGGATTTATGGGGCAGGAATCTTATCGTCGCCCGGTGAGAGCGTATTCGCGTTATCGCACTCTTCGCCAAACCGTTTGAGTTTTGATCTGACACGCGTTATGCGCACGCTCTATAAAATCGATGACTTCCAAGAGAGCTATTTTGTGATTGATAGTTTTGAGCAATTATTCACAGCCACCCAACAGGATTTTGGCCCGATTTATGAGGGC